>NZ_JAMPKB010000085.1:0-21127 GCF_039961925.1 Trichocoleus sp. DQ-U1
TTTTCAGGACGTTATCGCAATCGCAGGCAGAGATTTGGTTTGCGCTTAAACCTAATTGCTGGCTTGCTGAACTACGAACTGGCACATGCCTCCTGATTCATGCAGGAGGTCTATTGTCCTATAACCCAGACAAACACCATCGTCGCTCCATTCGTCTCAAGGGATATGATTATGGGCAAGCTGTTGTAAAAGGCGATGTTTGTTAGGAGAAATTGTCGATGGAGTAATACATCCAAATCTCCTATTCGGAGGATTTCGGCATAGAGTATCATGCTTGCTGTTCTTCCAAAACGATCGCATTCCATCACGAATCAAATTGCGATCGCATCCATTAAAAAAGGGTGAGCATTTGCCCACCCTTGTAACTCTAAGCTAAAGCAACAGCAGGTTCAGGCCAACGACCTACCGCTTTGCCAATTACAGACATTTCTAGCATCAGGCGGTCGAAACGCTCTGGTGTCAGAGATTGAGGACCGTCAGAAAGGGCTTTCTTCGGGTTGGGGTGGACTTCAATCATCAACGAGTCAGCACCAGCAGCGATAGATGCCATCGCCATCGCAGGCACATATTCAGACTTACCAGTACCGTGACTGGGGTCAATCATAATCGGTAGGTGAGTCAAAGTTCTCAGAACTGGAATTGCCGATAAATCCAGCGTATTCCGCGCATATTGACGGTCAAAGGTGCGGATACCGCGTTCGCACAAAATCACGTTCGGGTTGCCAGCAGCCATAATATATTCCGCCGCCATCAACCAATCTTCAATCGTCGCCGCCATTCCCCGCTTCAGCAGCACAGGCTTTTCCTGCGCCCCTACTTTCTTCAACAGGGAGAAATTTTGCATATTTCTGGCACCGATTTGGATCACGTCGGCAAATTCTGCCACCACATCCAATTCAGGACTATCCATCAGTTCCGTAATAATGCCCAAGCCTGTCGCTTCCCGCGCCGCCGCTAGCAAATTCAAGGCACTTTCACCGTGTCCTTGGAAAGCATAGGGCGAAGTCCGAGGCTTATAGGCACCGCCGCGCAAAAACTGCGCTCCCGCCGCCTTAACTCGACGTGCGGTTTCAATAATCATTTCTTCGTTTTCGACCGAACAAGGGCCAGCCACAACCACTAAAGGATGGTGTTCGCCAAAAGTGACATTACCGTTAGGCGTTGATACCACAACGTCACTAGCTTCACCGTGACGATAATCGCGGCTTGCCCGTTTAAAGGGCTGCTCAACTCGCAGAACCTGTTCAACCCAAGGGCTAATTTCTTGCATCTGGAGGGGATCTAAGTCAGCCGTCTCACCAACCAGACCTAATACCACCTTGTGCTTCCCAACTATTTTTTCTGGTGTCAGTCCCCAAGTACCGAGTTCGGCGCTAACGCGCTCAATCTCAACCTCTGGAGTGCCAGCTTTCATGACTACAATCATTTTTCCAAATCCATAATTCGGTTGTTTATCTGCCGAATATCTCCTTTTTCAAAAGTCACCAGAGATAATACTTCTCTAGCTTTGCCTAGATAGACCGCCGAGTTTATCTCTCCAGCAAAAAATGAAAATAGCCTGGGGTTCAAACCCCAGGAAAGAGCGAGACCGATGGCAATCGTTCTCTAAACAACTTATAAGTAAAACTCACCTTTGAACTGCTGGTATTTGCGCGGGATTTATGAATCCTTTTGCCCAGCAGAGCGCCATGCTGCTGTCATCCGTCCCCAGTTCGTGGTGAACTCGTTCCAGCCGATTTTACTACCCGGTCTCTCTTCGTCCCAGGAGGCTGAGAGAACCCCGTAACTTAATCCCAGAACGCCCAACCCAAAGAAGCCCATACTCACAAGTACAACTGCGGCGTTGGGCAACTTGAACCAGTGCTGGCTAACCACGACATAACTGACAATAAAAGTCAAAATGCCTAAAGCGCTAGGAATCCCACAAAAAAGAGCCATCCGGCGAGCCATGCGTTTGCTCACCACCTCTGGGACTGCCGAAGATTCGAGCTTTCTTGGAGAAGGCGCTTGACCTTCCGCTTTGGCAGTGCTTGGGGCTGTTGGTTGGTTTTTCGCTGGTTTTTTGCGATTCTTCTTAGCGGGTTCAAACGGTAAGCGATTCCGTTGGGATTCTTCTGAAGACATAAGTTTATCGGCGGTTTAACCGCGAATACCCAGGCGACCAATCAAGGCTTGATAGCGGGGTCTATCTTCCTTTTGCAGGTAGGACAGGAGGCGCTTTCTGGTACCAATCATTGTCAACAAACCTCGCCGGGAAGCATGATCCTTCTTGTTGGCTTTGAGGTGAGTGCTGAGACGATTGATGCGTTCTGTCAGCATCGCAATTTGGAGATCCGTCGAGCCAGTATCAGTTTCGTGAACCTGATACTCCGTCATAATTTCGTGTTTACGCTGTTGCGGCAGAGTCATGGATAAAGTCTATTTTTAGAATGCAGCAATCTCTCATATTATCATCTGATTTGGAAATCGGTGATGGAGAATCGGGAATTGCGAATCAATTGGGAATTTCCGATGTCTCTGCCTGTGTCTGTATCTGTGCGCCAGACGCGATATAGGTTGTTTCTACAAGTTGCTTTGCGACTTTGTTTGCGGCTCGACGTTCATCTAACCAGCGTTGCAAAATCAAAGCTGCCGCCTTGCGGTCAATTAGAGGTTTATTTTGGGAGAGCGATCGCCTTTCTGTTTTCAGCAGTTCCTCTGCCTCATAAGAGGTGAGGCGCTCATCCATATATTCCAACGGTAACTGGAGAGCTGCTGCCACTCTCGTCGCAAATTTCTGCACCTGCTGCGCCTGAAATCCTAGGGTTCCATCCATCGCATAGGGTAAGCCGACGACCAGAACTTGCACTTGTCGCTCCTCAACCAGGCGTCGCAGTTGCTCCATATCCCGCTCAAAGGAAGTGCGTTCGATCGTAGCGATTCCGGTGGCAATCAATCCAGTGCCATCGCAACCAGCTACCCCAACCCGCTTTTTACCGACATCCAAACCCAGTGCCGAGATTCTCTCCATTCTCTTCTCCCCGCTCTGTGCGGCTAGCTTTCGTGGCATCAAGGGATTGGGAATTTAGCACGATTCCCCCTTTTGGAGGCAACGCCACAGAGGACGATAAATCCTTCTGCGGTTCTACCTGCGGCTTCTTATGCTTTGACTTCAGCCAAGACATCCGCCCCGGTACTGCTTTGCGAGCGGGTTGGAGACCCTGAAGCATTTCCGCCAACTGTAGCCCTTCTAAGGAAATGGGCTTTGCCTCCCGTAGCTTGTGCCACACAGAACGAGACATCAGGAGCGAGTGGGAAATTCGTTCTGCCCCTAATTGTTCCAAATATTCTTCTCGTTCTGGCTGATAGTCGGCTGAAGCCAGTTGTAAGGACTGGGAAGGGTAATCCTTAGCCATCCGAGCCATTTGGGAAAGTAGCTCCGGATATAACCAAGTGTAGGCTGGGTGTACGGTCAACTCAGCGACATGGGGTTGGGAGCCATCGCGGGACAGAAAAATTTGAAAATAGCCAATTGCTGCCTTGCGCTGCGGTTCAAATACGTAACCACTAACGCTAACTGTCTTGCCGATCCATTGCTTCAAGCTGGTGAGAAACCCGCCAGCGAAGCTAGTTTTGAAGTCATGGATGTGACGGTCATAAACTTGGCGTAGCAGCGGCGGCATTGACACCGTATCGAGTTGGTAGAGTAACTGGGCATCAGCATTGCTGACTGGGAGAAGATTGGGTAAATCCGGTTCGCGCTCTTGCAGTGACGAAAGCAGCTCTGGAGCGATCGCCCAATAAGTCAGCTGAGCCAAAGGTTGAAACCCATTCTGGCGGTAAAGAGCCAGTGTTGCTTTGTTGTTAACATTGACTTCCAACACCCAGGTACGCGCTTCCAAGATTGACTCAAAGCAATAACGTAAAAGCTGCGAGCCAACTTCCGCCGGTACCCCTGTCTCCAAAACTACCTGCTCAACCCGCCAAGTGCTGCGCGTGCGGTTGAACGGTGAAACCTGGATCGTACCGCGAACTTGGTTATCCTGCTCCGCGACATAAACGCAAAAAGTGTGCTGACAAGGATTGGGAAACCAGCTCAAGAACTTCAGCGGGCCAAACCAGGGTCGAATTTGATGAACTTTTCTACCCAGATTGTCCGTTGAGTAAATTTGGTCTCCTGCGTCAAAATCTTCTGCGGCTAGCCGTTCCAGCGCATCTAGATCGCGGTATTGAACGGGACGGATCGCAATTTTGGTTTCTTTAGGCAGAAATGAAGTCATGTTAAGTACATGCGCCATGAAGCCGATAGGGTCGAGCGAGCTGCTCTTGGAGAGCAAGCCCAGCTTAAAAACGCAACCAATAGGTTTTTAGTGAAAAAGCCTTTTAAGTGTTGCTGCCAATATCTTAACTGCTTTCCCCTACTGACCGCCGACCAGGAAGAGCCAAAAGCCGACTGGCGAAGAATTTATTTGATTGTCGTTTTTTTCTTTCTAAGTCCTTCTCTGGAAGTCTGGAGTCCAGCAGCAGCCTTGAACTTCGGAATATTCCAAAGGTTGATCGAGGTCGCTGTGCTAACGGGTGAATTGGACTTCTGACACGAGATTGGGAGACTTCCAACTAAATTTGGACTCTTAAGCCACGACTAACGACGATAGCCGCACAAGCATGGGGTTATTTGACAAACATTTGTAAACTACTATTAAGAACATACAGAAGTAAGAATTCTGCAATGAAGCAACTTGTCACTGTCGAGCGTTTCTGCCTGATTGGTCATATTGTAACGATGGTTTTTGGACTGGCGGGGCTGGTGCTGGTCGTACCCCATCCTGAAATAATTATGAGTTTAGGGGAGACTGGGCAGACTGCATTCCAGTGGAGTATGGCTTGGGGTGGAGTGGTGAATATCGTCTTGGGAACGGTCGCCGTTGCCATTTATGCCTATAGAAAGTTAGGACTGTGGCACTGGCTGACTTTCATGTTGCCTGCGGTGTGCCTGTCCTTGGGAAGCGAATTGCTGGGAACCAGTACAGGCTTTCCATTTGGGGACTACAGCTACCTGAACGGCTTGGGGTATAAGATTGGTGGACTGGTACCTTTTACCATTCCCTTGTCCTGGTTTTATATGGGATTGGTTTCTTATTTAATTGCCTGCGCGGGTCTAAAAACTCGGCAACATCCGAGCTTGGTTCGCTATGTGGGCGCGATCGCTGTAGCTGCTATGATGTTCACCTCTTGGGACTTTGCGCTGGAGCCAGCGATGAGTCAAACAATGGTACCTTTTTGGTATTGGGAACAGCCAGGAGCCTTCTTTGGCACACCTTACGGAAACTATGCCGGTTGGTTTGGCACTAGCTCGCTCTTTATCGGTGTGGGAGCAATATTGTGGAGAAAGACGCCAATTTTATTGGATCGTTCTGGGCTAGGTTTCCCGCTCATCATCTATCTAAGTAACTTTGGTTATGCAGCCGGATTGAGCTTGGCAGCTGGGTATTGGATACCCGTCTCCTTGGGCGTTCTGGTCGGTGTCATTCCAACTTTGACCCTCTGGCAAATGGCACAACCCGCAGAGATTCGCGAATCCACAGCGGAAACTCCTGCGAGTTTGAAGCCAGAAATTCCAGTGACTCAAGTCAAAGTGGCGGTGAAGTGAACGTCGATTGGTTAACACTCCAGAGCGCACTATCGCTGCTGCTGCTACTCGTTCAGGCACCAGCAGTAGCGATCCTGCTCTCGCGTCTATTGAAAGGGCCGTCTCGGCGATCGCCCGTTCAACCCGATACTGCCACGCCCGAACTCTTAGGTGCTGTCAGTGTCGTGGTTCCGACTTTAAATGAAGCGGAGCGAATTAGCCCAGCGCTGGCTGGGCTAACCCGCCAAAGCTACGAAGTCCGTGAAATTATCGTTGTTGATAGTCGTTCCCGGGATGGAACTCCAGAGTTAGTTAAAGCGGCACAGCAGCAAGATCCCCGGTTTCGCTTAATGACGGACGATCCTTTACCGCCTAGCTGGGTGGGGCGTCCTTGGGCTTTACATACCGGATTTTTGCACAGTAGCGAACAGAGCGAGTGGATTTTGGGAATGGATGCCGATACTCAGGCGATTCCCGGTTTAGTTGCCGGTTTGCTCAGGACAGCGAAAGAAGAGGGTTATGACCTGATTTCCCTGTCGCCGCAGTTTATCTTGAAATATCCAGGCGAGTGGTGGCTGCAACCAGCACTCTTGATGACCCTGCTTTACCGATTCGATCCGGCGGGTACAAATACTCAAGATCCGGAGCGGGTGATGGCGAACGGTCAGTGTTTCCTGTGCCGTCGCTCTGTTTTGGAGGCTGTAGGGGGTTATACCAGCGCCCGGAGTTCTTTTTGCGACGATGTGACCCTTGCCCGCAATATTGCCTCCCGTGGGTTCAAGGTGGGCTTTCTGGATGGAGCCAAGGTTTTGAAGGTGCGGATGTATGAGGGCGCAGCTGAAACTTGGAAAGAGTGGGGGCGATCGCTTGACCTAAAAGACGCTGCTTCCAGGGGTCAGATATGGGGGGACTTGTGGCTGCTATTCGCCGTTCAGGGTTTACCTTTACCTGCGTCCTTGGTTTTGCTCAGCTGGCTGGTGATGGGAACTTCGACACTCCCAGTGGTGGCTGCTGTCGGGTTAAATTTATTTCTGCTATTGATTCGGTTTGCGTTGCTACTCGCGATCGCGCCATCTTATGAAAGCACAGTGCGATCCCCCAGCTTCAAGGGATCGGAAACAGGCAAACGGGAAAGGAACTTTGACTTTTTACTTTTACCTGTTTACTTTTATCTTTCCCCTCTGGCAGATCCTTTAGCTGTGCTGCGAATTTTTCTGTCTGCTATCCGTACTCCTAAGCAATGGCGCGGTCGGAGTTATGGATAGTTTTGAGTTTTCAAGCAAAGGGGTAATGAGAGTGATGAGTGTTGGATTTTGAGCGATCGGAGAGTTCTTTAATTCAAAACTCAAAACTCAAAACTCAAAACTCACAACTTTTTCCCAATTCCCCAAAACCAAAACTCATTTAAGAATCGAAATTACTGTTAACCGCATCTACCCGTTCTAGCTGCCAAAGAATTTGATTGCCCTCACGGCGAACCCGCGACACAATCCAGTTACGCCACCCCCAGTGGTCTCCGCGACTGGTGACAGCGCTGGCATTGACATCCATCAAGTCAGCTAATTCAGAGCTAGTAATTAGGTAGCCTTTAGCAGCAATCTCGTCAGCCACGTGGAGAGTTTCTATCAGATTACGCAGCTGGGCGACTCTCACCTCACGGGGCAGATTGTCCTGAGAATCAAGAGCAGATGGAGTAGTAGAATCTACCATGACTAGGCCGAGGTTAGGAGGGTCAGAAGATAAGTCACTCGATTGTATCGTTTTGTTATCAATAGAATTAGTGGCGGGTGAAACAATTGACTCTTCTGCTATGGGTTGTTGCAGCGAAGGAGTCTTCCCCGTCGCAAAAGCCCGCGCGATCGCATCGCAGCGCTCATTCCCCTCATTTCCTGCGTGACCCCGGACATACCGCCACTCGATCCGGGGAAGATTGAGTTCATCGAGTATTTCCCAGAGATCTTGGTTGAGGACGGGTTTCCCTTCTGCCGTCTTCCAACCCTTCTTTTTCCAGCCTTTCACCCATTTGGTTACGCCATTTTTCAGGTATTCGCTATCGGTGTAGAGGGTGATGGGTTCTTGTTGTCCGAGGCCGTTCACGAGTTTCAATGCGCCGATTGCGGCTTGCATTTCCATCCGATTATTAGTGGTTGCCGGATCGGCGTCGCCCATTTCATAGACCGAACCATCGGTGAAATAGACAACAACACCCCAGCCTCCAGGACCTGGGTTGCCGACGCAGGCACCATCGGTATAGATACTTTGGATTGTCCGAGTCAAGGGCATGAAAGTGGTTTTGCGAGGTTGAATGGTTATTGTACAAAAAACGGGCAGCTCCAAGCGAGGGAAAGCTGCCCTGTCAGATTATTCAGGATTCTTCAGAGGGTTGTCCTAAAGATTGCTGGAGTTGCAGAAGGTCTTGCAAAATCTCTTGATGCAACTCTGGAAAATCGGCTTCGGGGAGGCTTGATAGCACCTGTTCGTACTCGATTATGGCTTTTTGGCGCAACGGATTGGGTTCTGGATTAACTTGCGATCGCTCATAGTAAGCATTGCCAATTGCTTGATGCAATCTGCCCCAACCTTCTGGGTGAGTGTCTTGAGAAACGTACTTCAACCCTTCCTCATAGCTTGCCAATTGACCTTCATCGCCGCGCTGGTTCAAGGCTGGATTATTTTGAGCGACCTTACTTAAGGAACTCAGTAAGGGGTCCAAACTCGCTGAAAGAAGCGCCGACTTGCCGCGACCGATCCAGGAGTCCCAGTCATCCGGTTTGAGTTGCAAAGCTTGGTCGTAGCTGGCGATCGCTTCCTCATATCGAGCTAAGCGGTGTAGGGTCTCGCCTCTTACCATCCAGACTTCTGAATAGTTGGGTTGGAGTTGCAGAACCCGGTCAAAACTAGCCAGCGCTTCCTCATAGCGGTTCAAGTTTTCCAGGGCTAATCCCCGATTGTAGAAGGCTTCTGGGTCGTTTGCTTTAATTTCTACTGCCTTGTCAAAGCTAGCGATCGCTTCTTCTAAACGGTCTAAGTCCTGGAAAGTATTGCCTTGGTTGTTCCAAGCTTCGTAAAAGTCGGGTTTAATTTCTATCGCCCTGCTAAAGCTGGCGATCGCATCTTGCAACTGTCCTAAATTTTTCTGCATCACGCCTCGGTTGTTCCAGGCGATATAATTATCCGGGCTAAGCGCTAAGCAACGATCGTAGCTAGCGATCGCATCTGACAATTCTCCAGCACTGGCTTGCTGATTGCCTTGATTAAACCAAGCTTCGGCTTCCTCTGCACTCGATGGATTTTCTGCTTCCTCGGCGCTGGATGGATTTGCCGCATTGAATTGATTCACCAATGCTTGCACAATGACTTGCGGATCGGTGGTCTCAATTTGCAGTTGTTCGGAAATTTGCTGAAGTAAACCGCTATCCTGCTGCAACATCACCAACAACTCATCTAGGGTGACTGTTTTGAGTTCTCCGCCTTCCTCACCTTCCTCACTAACTGCGGGGACTTCCTCCTCCGGCGCGTCGAACTCCTCGTATTCATAGATAGAAGAGACGGGTGGGGGGTTTACTGCTCGTGCCGGAGCGTTTCTCGTCAGCAGTTGCATCCCAATATCATAAGAAACTTCCCCGATTTCTCCGCAGCCCACCTGACCAAGCTGCACCATTCGCGCCGCTAACTCATTATTAGGTGCAGGGGAAGCTAATAATCTTTCCCCAAAGCGGTTCAGCCACCCCACCCATAGGGATGATTGACCGCGATCGCCCAGAGACTCAAAAAATCGTAAAACCCGGTCTTGCTGCCAGCCATGCGCGACTCCTTCGAGCAGTTGGCTGTACAAAAATTCATAATCTGTATCCGTCAGGGGTTTAGGGGGTTCCGAGCGAACCGAGGCGGGTGTTGGGTTTCGCCTGCCGCCCGTTCCAAATAAACGCTGAAACCACCTTACCAGCGATCGCCATAGTTGCTTGAGCATTTGCTAGAGTCCCCCCGCCCTTACTTTCTCAGATTTTATCTAACGGGCTTGAACAGTTTACTGGCTATTATGAGCTTTTGATCGGTTAACCGTAATGTTTGCTTTCCAGAAAACCACACCAATTCTCTAAAGACAACCAGAAGGCGATCGCATCCGGTTCGACTAGAGCAACACGTTACACTTTTATCGACACCTCTGTCGCTTGTCTAGCCTGACGAATCCCTGCCGTGACCTACCAACCCCTACATCACAAGTATCGCCCTCAGACGTTCGCGGATTTGGTGGGACAAGAAGCGATCGCCCACACACTCCGCAACGCCATCCGCACCGAACGGATTGCCCCCGCCTATTTATTCACGGGTTCTAGAGGAACGGGCAAAACCTCCAGCGCCCGGATTCTGGCAAAGTCGCTGAACTGTCTTCAGAATAGTCAGCCGACAGAACAACCTTGTGGTGTTTGTCCTGTTTGCCAAGGAATCGCCAAAGGTTCAGCGCTGGATGTAATTGAAATCGACGCCGCTAGCAACACCGGCGTGGACAATATCCGGGAGATCATCGAACGCGCCCAATATGCCCCCGTTCAGTGCCGCTACAAAGTGTATGTGATTGACGAAGTTCATAGTCTCAGTTCAGCTGCGTTCAATGCCTTGCTGAAGACGCTAGAGGAGCCACCCAAGCACGTTGTCTTTGTCCTGGCGACCACCGACCCGCAGCGGGTGTTACCGACAATTATCTCTCGCTGTCAACGCTTTGATTTTCGCCGCATTCCCTTAGAGGCGATGGTGGAGCATCTGGGAAAAATTGCCCAGTTGGAAAACATCAACATTACTTCCGAGGCGATTACCTTGGTGTCGCAAGTGGCTCAGGGAGGCTTGCGGGATGCGGAAAGCCTGCTCGACCAGCTCAGCCTATTATCCGGTCAAGTGACGGTAGAGGCAGTCTGGGATTTGGTAGGAGCGGTTCCAGAACGAGATTTAATGGAATTGTTGAAGGCGATCGCTCATTCCGATCCCGAAGCAGTTCTGGAAAAAGCTCGTCACCTCATGGACAGGGGCAGAGAACCGCTGATTGTCCTCCAAAATCTTGCCGGTTTCTACCGCGATTTACTAATCGCCAAAACTGCCCCCAAACGCCCGGATTTGGTAGCCGTGACCGCGCCCACCTGGACTCAGTTGTGCGAATTTGAGGATCTGGACATCCCGACAATTTTGCAGGGGCAAAAGCACCTTAAGGACAGCGAAGTTCAAATTAGAAATACGACTCAGCCGCGCCTGTGGTTAGAAGTGACGCTGTTAGGCTTGTTGCCATTAGCTAATAGCGGTCAGCAGACCCAGGCAGGGAGCAGTGTGAATCTGAATCGCCCGCGTGTCGAGCCACAAGAGGCAAGAGTCGAGCGGGCGTCCACACCCAACACTCAACACTCAACCCCTGCCCAACCCGCTAAGCCAGTCGTTGAACCCGTTGTTCCTAGTGTTCCGCAGATTCAGCAGGAAGCGCCACCAAAGACGCCCTCAGCGGCGGCACCACCACCAGAACCGAGAGAATCGACCGAACCTCCTGCGCCAGTTTCTCAGCCTGGAGAGGGTACGGATCGAAGTGTCGAACTCGATCGAGTTTGGCAACAGGTAATTAATCACGTCCAGCTATTTGGGACGCAAGAATTTTTGCGTCAACGATGTCGCTTACTAAACTTTAATGGTCGGGAAGCAATCCTGAGTGTCAGTTCAACGGGTTTGTTAAAGTTAGCCCAGACAAAATTGCCAGATGTGGAAGCAGCTTTTTCAAAAACCTTTCAATCTAAGGTAAAAGTCAGCTTTCAAGTTAGCGGGGGGGCTGAGGTGAAGTCTCATCCTGCCTCAAAACCGCCAAACGCTGAAAGGTCTGATTCTTTAGGAACATTGCCCAGTAAAAATTCCGTAGGAGCGATCGCATCTGGGACACCGACTCCTCAAGCACCGCCCGTACAGCCTTCTGGGGAAGGCAAGACAGGGAATGGCGCTAGTAACGATTTAGCACCCTCTTCAACCAGCCCGCCGCCATCAAAGATGCCACCGCAGGCGAAGCATGAGGTGAAGAACGGCAGTTCTTCAGCTTCACGAACTCCAGCCGCTACTGCCCAACCACCCGCACCGCCCGATTTAGAGTGGGACGATGAAGTCGCGATCGCTGCCAAACGCCTCGCGGACTTTTTTAAAGGGGAAATTGTCAAGCTGGCTGATGAGCGAGAGGAAAATCTGGAGACTTTAGATTTACCGTCTCTTTCCGAGATGCCGACGCGCTTGCCACTCGAAGAGATGATTCATTCTGCCGACGAGCTACTCAATGAGTGGCAAGAAGATGATGATGTAGGGTTTTAGAGTAAGAACACGGCAGTGCTGCGTCCTATTTAAAATAAGGGACACGGCAGTACCGTGTCCCTTATTTTTAAACTCAAAACTTAAAACTCAAAACTTTCCTCGCTATTGCCTTGATGCACCGTTTTAATCCATTTCAGCCGCTTCGGTCGCACGGACATCCGGGCGGTAGTAGCCGCGATGATTACCATCCAGTGCAACATATAAAGGACACCCCGTAAGGTTTGCAACAGGGTGACGAAAAAGACCGATGCAGTCAATTTCTCTTCTTTATGGGTGCGGCGCAGACCGACGAACATCCCCATCAGAAACAGAATGAACGTCATTCCGGTGATGGGGCTGAGAATCGGCAGACGATTCCGCGCGATCGCCATTAGGCAGTCGGGCACGGCAGCGGCGGGGAGAATATACTGGGTGAGCAAAAACGAGAACGCATCAATGCTTTTGAGGGTGCCCATCCGGTTTGACACCAGCAGACGCCAGTAGTCCAGATAGCGCTGGAATCCCCCTTCTGCCCATCGATTGCGCTGATGCCACAGTGCCCTAGCACTGGTGACGCCTTCCTCATATACGGGGGGAAAGATCAGAAATTCGATATCCCACCGATCCAGGTGTAAGCGGATCGTTAAATCCAAGTCGTCCGTGATGGTTTCCTCATTCCACCCACCGCAATGCTCCAAGGCAGCTCTGCGGACAAATTGACCGTTGCCTCGAAGTTCCCCGATGCCGCCAATGGCAATGCGCTGCTCCTGGAAATAGGAGTCCAGTGCCATTTCTGCCATCTGACCGCGAGTCCAGAAATTCAGCGATGGGTTCGCGATCGCTTTTCGCATCTGCACGGCTCCCACCTGTTGCCGCTCAAAACTTGGGCAAACCCGACGCAGCATATCTGGTGGCACTTGGGCGTCGGCATCAAATACCCCGACAATTTCTCCTCGCGTCAGGGACAACACTTGATTCAGCGCTCCCGATTTGCCGCCAACCCCATTCGCACCTCGGCGCAGGACTTTTAACTGGCGATATTCCTTCGCCAGATGCTCTAACACTAGGGGGGTTCGATCGGTGCTGTGGTCGTCAATCACCCAAACTTCATACCGATCTACTGGGTAGTCCTGATTACACAGCATTTTCACCAGGTTGCCAATAACAGCTTCCTCATTTTTAGCTGCCACCAGTAGGGAAACAGAAGGCCATTGGTCTTTTGTTGCTTCCGACAACGGCGCTGGGACTGGTCGGGGTCGCGCGAATACGACGCGGAACGCTTGAATCACCAACAGTCCGGTCAGTCCTAGGACTAACCACGAACCCCAAACAAACAGATGTAGGGCAATGATGCTGCCCCAAATCACCGTTAAGGCGAACGCCGCTTTGCGTCGGCGTCCTGCCAGTCCCTGAAAAAAGTCGCTCTCAAATTCTTCTGTAGAAACTTCATTGATTGCGTCTCTACATTCAGACAACAGAGAATCGAGCGGTTCAAGCTCGTTGTAAGAATCTTTTTCGGGCCAGGAATTCTCCGGCATAGGTTACTTGATTCAACCACCAATACTTATCTACACCCATAAAGAAGCTGGGGATCAGGTAACACCATACCGTACATCCTTCGCACACGGACAGCTTGCCCTGAGATTGGCGGTAGGATTCCACTTCCTCTGACTGGCGATAGAGGTCGTAAAGCTTACCGTTAATGGGAACGCCGGTTTGGGCAAAGTGATAGCAAGGTAGGAGTAGCTTGTCGTCGGGAGAAATCGCAATTACTGCATCTACCGCTTTACAGCGGGGATTTTTCGTATCATTCCCCCCAGCTTCAATGAACGCCAGTGCAGCCTTATTGTATCCGACATTCTTATATTTCTTGGCGGCGGCTTGAATTGCTGCCACCATGTCTGGGGTGGGATTCTTGTTGGAATTGTAGTGGTCGTGGGCGGTGAAAGCTGGGTTGAGCCATACCCTGACGCCTAGGCGTAGACCGAGTTCTGCGACTTCGTTAATGTGCTGATAATTTTGGGCGGTGACGGTGTGGTTGAGAACGGGTTGTTCGCCGAGTTCTTGCGCTAGAGCAACCGACTCAACTAGGGTGTCAAAAATTTTCACCCCTCGGGAATGGTCGTGAGTTTCAGCATCCGCACCATCTAACGAGAAATTCAAAAAGTCAACTAATCCTTGAATTTCTTTGGCTTTTTTGGGGTAAAGAATTGTATTCGTCGTCATGCTGGTCCAAAATCCCTGCTTTTTGGCTTCAGCGTAAATCTGACCAACATCTGCACGTAGCAGGGGTTCGCCACCCGTAAAGTCTATGTACTTCAGACCCAAGCGGCGCAAGTCCTTTAAGTTGTGTTGAATCGTAGCAAAGTCAGCTTCTTGGGGTGGCTCTAATGCCCAGATGTTACAAAAATGACATCTGGCGTTGCAGCGATAAGTTAAGTAGTAGTTAGCAACTAAAGGAGGCATAGATTTCTCGCGTGAATAATTCCCTAACTTTATTCAGTCAGCGTAAACTAATCGGCAACAGATAGGAAGTTTTACTCAGGAATCGGGGAAAAGGGGAAAAAAATTCGCTACAAAGGGAAAAAAGGGGAAGGAAAACGAAAATTTCTCTACTACTCTTTCCTGCTCTTTCTCCCTCCCACATAGTCCTTAATTCCTTTAATGAATGAATTTATCCTGGGGAGGACGCGGGAACCTGTATATTAAGGTAGAATCACCATTAGCTCCACCGTCCAAGGCTAGAACTCTAAGCTATTGTGTTCCCAATCGGCTGTCAGAGCGCAGAAAATTAGGGACAACGCCCTACTGCCAGTCAGACGGAAATTGAGGAAGATTTAAGACAATGTCAATTGACCAACTTCAGCCTGCAAACCAAGGGGATGTCAGTGTCTACATGCCCTACTACCAGGGCAATAAGCGGAATATGTTGCCCTTGGCAATTAGCCTGTATCAAAAAGGGTCTTTAGAAGGGAATCGCAAAATAGAAGGCGGCGATAGCATTCCTTTTGTTGCCACCTGGTATGTGTCTAGGCTCCCATTGGATTTGACCCGTTGTCGGTTGCAGTTTGATGGAAATGCGGAACTGAGTTACGAAGTGATGATGGCAAATTCAGAGTTGGTCGATTTTTTAATCGACGTAATTATGAATTTCAAGCGCACTCGCACAATCGACTTTTCCCACACGTTCTATCGTAAGCTGCTACGAGCAGATGGTTGAACACTGTAGAAATGAGGAGTGAGGGTGTGCCAAAAGCGGCTAAATATTTGCTTATCGGGTCAACAGAAGCTTACAGTGGCAAGTCAGCAACGATCTTGGGGATTGCCCATCAGCTGAAAGAAAAGGGGCTGGATATCGCCTATGGGAAACCGCTGGGCACCTGTTTAAGTGAATCGCAAACAGATGCGATGGAGGAGGATGTCCGGTTACTCGCTCAGGTATTGAAATTACCAGAAAACCGAATCAGACCGACTCTGCTGTCTCTGGATGAAGAGACGATTCAAAGACGCCTATCTGGAGAAGACC
Organism: Trichocoleus sp. DQ-U1; assembly: GCF_039961925.1. Classification (NCBI taxonomy): domain Bacteria; kingdom Bacillati; phylum Cyanobacteriota; class Cyanophyceae; order Leptolyngbyales; family Trichocoleusaceae; genus Trichocoleus; species Trichocoleus sp. DQ-U1. The sequence goes on from NZ_JAMPKB010000085.1 coordinate 15,441, forward strand.
AGACGGATTACCGTCTGTCTCTGGAGCAGTATCGACGGGTGCCTGGTGCCCCAATGGTTTTATTAGAAGGGCCAGGAACTTTGGAAGAAGGCAGCTTATTCGACTTGTCTCTGGGACAGGTTGCTGACGCTGTTGATGCGGCTGTTTTACTGGTGGCTCGTTTTCACTCGGTTCTATTGGTGGATGCGCTGTTGTCAGCTAAAAAGCGGCTGGGCGATCGCTTAACGGGTGTTTTGATAAACGATATTCCCGCAGCTAATCTGGAAGCCGCTGAGACGCTCGTACGACCTTTTCTAGAGCGGCAGGGGATTCCTGTGTTGGGAATGTTGCCAAGAAGCGAGTTGCTGCGGAGTGTCAGCGTTCGGGAACTGGTCAGCCAGTTGAAAGCAGAAGTTCTGTGCCGTCCAGATCGATTGGATTTAATGGTACAGAGCTTGACAATTGGCGCAATGAATGTAAATTCAGCGCTGAAGTATTTCCGCAAGGGAACGAACATGGCGGTGGTGACGGGAGGCGATCGCACGGATATCCAGCTAGCCGCCTTGGAAACTTCTACTCAGTGCCTGATCTTGACTGGACAATTGCCGCCACAACATTTTATCCTCAGCCGCGCTGAAGATTTAGAGATTCCGATTTTGTCGGTTGACCTGGATACGCTGACAGCTGTAGGAATTATTGACCGTGCCTTTGGTCAAGTGCGGCTCCACGAACCGATTAAGGTCGAGTGCGTTCGCCAGATGATGGCTGAAAACTTCGATATTGAGCGCTTAATGGCGACTTTGGGTTTAGAACCGGCGGTTACGCTGCAGTGAGCGAGTCCAAAGCGTGGTGAATGTTGAGTTCTGAGTTAGGAATCCCTTTAATTCAAAACTCAAAATTCAAAACTTTCAAGAGCGACCAATGACCAAAGTTATTGTCTTCGGCAGCATCAACATGGATCTCGTGACGCGATCGCCCCGATTGCCAGTTGCTGGTGAAACGCTACGGGGTCATGACTTTTTTACGGCTGCGGGTGGAAAAGGGGCGAATCAAGCGGTAGCAGTGGCGCGGCTGGGGATTCCGACTCAGCTCGTTGGGCGTCTGGGTGCCGACAATTTTGGACGCGAACTCCTCACCAAGCTTCAGGCGTCTGGGGTCGAGACTGGGGCTGTTTTGGTGGATGAGGCGGCTCATTCTGGCGTCGCAGCGATCGCTGTGGGTGGGAGGGGAGAAAATCACATTATCATCGTCCCCGGTGCCAATGGGCGCGTGAACCAGGAGGATGTCGGACGCCTTAGCGATTTGTTACCCGGTGCTGCTGCATTGCTCCTTCAGTTCGAGATTCCGATGCCAGCCGTTGTTGCAGCTGCTAGAGCAGGGCGACAAGCGGGTGTCCAGGTCATTCTCGATCCCGCACCTGCTATCGAGATGGAAAATTTTGCGTCTGTTTTATATCCGTTGGTTGACATCATCACCCCCAACGAAATTGAGGCGGGGCAATTGGTAGGCTTTGCGGTGGATGGGCAAGAAACCGCTGCCAAAGCAGCCGCAGCTTTACGTCAACAGGGGGTCGGTACGGCAATTGTGAAATTAGGCGATCGCGGTGTCTTCTGTGCCACACCGGAGGAAACATTCTTCGTCCCCGCTTTCCCCGTTCAGGCAGTTGACACTGTTGCGGCTGGGGATGCGTTTAATGGGGGATTGGCAGCAGCTTTGGCTTCTGGGCGTCCTCTGCGGGAGGCAGTAGTCTGGGGTGCTGCCACTGGTGCGATTTCGGCAACTATTGCCGGTGCCCAACCCTCTCTGCCCGATAGAGAGACGTTCGATACATTTCTCAGAGACAGAGGCATTCTATAACTAAGTGGAAAAAGGGAAGAATATTCAGTATATTTTTATGATTAATGGCGTATTTGGTAACGATAATTCCGCCTTTTCAAGGTATATTTAGATAATCGAAATCTGTCTTAAATAAATATTAAAGTTTAGTTCTTCCTTATCAAGTTTATTATACCAAAAAAAACGAATACCTTCTAGAGGGTAAAACAAAAAAATTCCCTGTTGAGTTAAAGTTAAAAGCTATTTTTTGGGAAATTACTTGCCAATATCCTCATTCCATAACTGGGGATTATTCTGAATGAAATCGCTCATCAACTGCTTGCAATCATCCAGGTTTAAATCAATCACTTCAACACCGTGGGATTCCATGAATTCCTTGGCACCGGAGAAAGTTGCAGATTCACCGGCGATGACTTTTTTAATCCCAAATTGGACAACAGCACCAGCACAGAGATAACAAGGCATCAAGGTAGAATAAAGCGTTGTATCTTTGTAACTGCCGATTCTGCCAGCATTGCGTAAGCAATCGATTTCTGCATGGGTAATGGGGTCGTTGTCTTGGACGCGCTTATTATGTCCTCTACCGACAATTTGCCCATCTTTCACCAGAACTGAACCAATGGGAATTCCGCCCTCGTTGAGTCCCTGTTTAGCTTCGGCGATCGCATCTGTCATAAAATCGTCCATAACAGTCTAATTGTCAACAATTTAGTTTGTTTTAGAATACTGCTTTTCTGTGCAAAAGGTCCGGTTTTCAACGCAAAGGTACGCAAAGGTAAGCGCAGAGGTACGCAAAGTTTAGACTTTCTTTGCGTACCTTAATTGGTGAGGATGGGGACTATGAGTTTAGTACGCCGGAATGTCCGGGTATGTCTCCTAGCGGTTCGCAGCGTCCACCCAAGTATTTAGAGAGAAACTCTTCTGCGATCGCGTAAAAGTGCAGTCGGTTTTCGGGACGGGCGAAACCGTGTCCTTCGTCGGTGTAAAGGGCGTATTCTACAGGCTTATTTGCCTTTTGCATCGCCTCGACGATTTGTTCGCTTTCCGCCTGCTTCACCCGTGGATCGTTGGCACCTTGGGCGATTAGCAAGGGTTTAGTTATGCGGTCAACGAAAAATAAGGGCGATCGCGATTTGAGAAATTCTTCTTCCGTCTCCAAGTTGCCGACCCGATAGTAGAAATTCGCCTTCAGCGGTTCCCAGTAGGGTGGGATACTTTGCATCAGCGTAATCAGGTTACTCGGACCAACAATATCCACACCGCACGCAAAGACATCCGGTGTGAAAGTTAATCCCACTAGGGTTGCGTAACCGCCGTAGGAACCGCCCATGATGGCAATCTTTTGCGGGTCGGAGATGCCTTGTTGCACCAGCCAGTTGACGGCATCAATGAGATCGTCGTGCATTTTCGCTGCCCATTCCCGGTTGCCAGCGTTGACAAAGGCTTTGCCGTAGCCGGTGGAACCCCGGAAATTCACTTGCAGCACCGCGTAACCCCGGTTTGCCAACCACTGCGCTTGCGGGTCGTAACCCCAAGTATCTCGCGCCCAAGGGCCACCGTGAACCAGCAATACGGTTGGTAAATTCTGTGCGGTTATTCCTACAGGTGTTGTCAGGTAGCCGTGAATCGTCAAGCCGTCTTGGGCTTGGTAGGAAATCGGTTGCATGGATGCCAGCGACAACCCTTCTAGTACGGGTTTGTTGCTGAACAGGAGGGTGCTGGTCTTGGAATCTCGATTATAGGCGTAGTAGTAGACCGGGCCGTCATCGGTGAGGAAAGCGACTAGCCAATTTTTGTCGGCAAGGTCGCGGGAGGAAATGCCGAACTCTCCGGGACGAATTTGGGCGATCGCTTCAAAATCTGCGGCGATACTTTGGTCAAGTACCTGCCATTCTTGTTTCTCTTTGTAGAAGGAAACTGCTTGGATAACTCGCGTAATTGGGTGAATGACGATGCCGCCTAGATCGTATTGCGGATCTTCGGCAATTACTGTTTCTTCGCGAGTAGTGACATCGAAAGCAATCAGGCGACTGGCGTTGGCATCGTGACTGCCGCTGATATAAAGGGTTTTGCCATCTTCCGAGAAGCTAACGGCACCGCCTTCATCATCTGGTCCCCAGTGACGCAGGGTTTCCCAATCGCCTTGGGTTGTTTCCCGGAATAACAGGTCAGAACCCCCATCGGGAGTTGCAGCTGTGGCGGCACGTACCTGGAATTGGGCGTCTACTGTCCAGCTAACTACATTGCCTGGGTTTTCGGCGTATAAGTCAACCGCACCGTTAGCCAGGTTGATGCGGTAAACGTCAAACTTTTGCAAGTCCTTCAAGTTCATCCCTACCAACACTTGATCGGGGAACTTGGGGTCAAGATCCACTGGTTGTGCTTTCACCCCTTGGAATGGCGTTAAGTCGCGGACAATATTGGAGTGAATATTGACCGAATAGAGGTGAAAGTTCTCGTCGCCATCTGAGTCTTGCATATACATCAGCTGGTCGGCATTATAAGTCCAGAAGAAAATCCGGATACCGCGCTTCTTATCTGCGGTGAGTTGGCGGTCGTCTTCCTGTCCGACTGTCCGCAACCACACCTGCAAGACATTCTTCTCGTCCGGGGCGATGTACGCCAGATACTTACCATCCGGTGAAAGTCGCGGACTGGTGCGTTCTGGGTTGCCGAAAAGAACCTCGCGGGGAATCAGCGGCGGTAGTTGGGTTGCCGATCGCTCAATAGTTGATTGCATTTTTACCTCTTACTACTCGATCTCCTTATTCTTACTTTGCTCATAGAACTCGCGAATCCCCCAGTATGGTTAACCGACCCGATAAGCGATCGCGTTTCTGATGTTGGGGAGGATGCGATCGCTTTGGCTGTGACGGGGCGAGGATGCGATCGTGTGCCGATACAAATTAGGATAGCCAAACAGTTGTCTTGACGACGCTTGTGGATTAAATGACATATCATACGACGTAATATATGATGTGTATAATATTGGCACGCTGAGGAAGAATCAATGGCACGTTACTCCTTGAACTTACCGACTCAGTTAAAGCAAGATGCCGAAAAATATGCAGCTTCCCAAGGTATTTCGCTAAATCAATTCATTTTGTGGGCTGTGGCAGAGAAGGTAGGGGCGCTAAGCCAGCAACTCGACGATCCGGCATTTCCTGAAATTACATACCGTCGCGGCGCTAGCGGTCAGCCAATGCCTTTTCTGCGCGGGACTGGCTTGCGCGTGCAGACAGTGGTAGTTGCTGCGAAACTTTGGGGTTTATCCCCGAAGGAGATTGCTGCTGAGTATGGGTTGAGTGAGGCTCAGGTGAAGCAGGCTCTAGCTTACTTTGGAGCGCACGCGGCGGAAATAGAGATGGCGATCGCATCTGAAGAAACTCTTGAAGCGGCAAATGTCTAAACCGCTGTTGCACCTTGATGCCGATACATCTATTAAAGCCCTACATCAAGCCTTAATTTCTCGCGGTCACGATGTCACCCGAACACCAACTGATTGGATGCCTTTAGATGCCAGCGATGAGGCTCAGTTATTAGGGGCTACGGCACAAGGACGGTGTATCTTTACCTTTAACATCCGCGATTTTTTGATTTTAGCCGAATACCCCCAACATGGGGGCATTATCCTGGCGGCTCAAAGCAGTTGGACACTCTCGGATTTAATTGCTGCTCTAGATCGCCTGCTGTCAGAGACACACGCATCTGAGTGGATCGGGCAAGTACGCTGGCTGAACCAGTGGCGAACATAAGCGATCGCACTTTGTCTTGGTGAAGGATGCGATTTACTGGGTTTGCTCTGTTCGCTTCACACACGATGCCTGAAATGAACTGGGAGAATTTTGAGTATGATGAAATTACCATACCCA
>NZ_JAMPKB010000086.1:0-20903 GCF_039961925.1 Trichocoleus sp. DQ-U1
CGGACAGCGATGTCTTTCCGTTTTATGGAGTGGGTGAACGCTAATCGAGATGTATTCTCAGCCTATAAAGCTGCTTTGGGTTTTATTTGGGCTTGAAATCTGTTTAAGTCCCGTTATTTACTACTTGCTTACTTCGGAAAGTGACAGAAGAGGGCTGAGTTGCGGAGGGCGGCTTTATCCCAATTTTAGGGGCAAATTAGGTCTCTGGCTATCAAACCTACCTCTACAAAAATCAAACTGTACATCCACAGAAATATAAATATCGCAATCCTAATTCATTCATAAAATCGGAGAGATCTCTTCTTACTCGTCCTCAGTGCTTTATAGCGAAGAGAGTGTAGCGTTAATAAATTCAATTAGGATCGGGATCGTTTTTTGCGGGAGAATCTAGCCACGTCCACAACTGCGGAGAGGTGAAATCAGGCACTGCAAAAATTGCTCCGCAGTCGCAGAGAACTTTGGGATCGTAGGTGGAGGCAATGCCAATTGTCGCAATGCCTGCGCCTACCGATGAACGAATGCCGGAGGGAGAGTCTTCAAAAGCGATCGCTTGTTCCGCTTTAATTCCAAAATAATCCAACGCCAGCTGATAGGGAGCCGGATCGGGCTTGCCTGCGATCGCTTCTTCTGCTAAAACAACGGTGGCGAAGGCATCTGCCAAATCCAAAGCTTCTAGCATGAAGTAGACATTTTTACGCGGTGCATTTGTGACAACTGCTCGTTGCAACTTTAATTCTTCTGTCCATGCCAAAATTTTAGAAAGTCCAGCCAGGGGTTTAAGTTCTGGTGATAATTCTCGGAAATAAGCTTCTTTCGCTTCAGCGAGTTGTTCGCCTTCTGATAAGGATAACTGAGGGAGAATATCTTGGATAATAACTGGATTAAGGCGTCCGCTAATCCGGTTTTGGTAAAAATTTTCGTCAATATCAATATCGTATTGTTTTAAAATATCCTGCCAAGATTTGTAATGGATTCGGTCAGTATTTACCAGAGTCCCATCCAAGTCAAATAAAATTGCAGCCAACATAGTTTCAGGGGCGAGACGATTGAATCAGTGCCATAGCTATCCTAGGGTGGGAAGCAAAGCTAAGCAAACATTCTGTCATCTTACCTGTACCTTTTGCCGTATTGAAGAAAACACTCCCAAGCGGACAATAGTAAGTATGCAGTCGCTCGACTGTTATACCCTTGATTGACAAAGCGGGATAAAAAGAGCGATCGCTTTCTATCTCTGCTGTGTCGTAACTTCTGTACTAATGTCCTCAAACTTTTTGTTATACGGTGCGAATGGCTATACCGGAACCCTGATTGCGCGATTGGCTGTGCGGCAAGGGTTACGCCCAATTCTGGCAGGACGCAATTCCGAAAAGTTGCAGCCGTTAGCGACATCGCTTGGTTTAGAACACCGCGCCTTTAGCTTAGAAAATGAGTCCGCTGTGGATGCGGCACTCCAGGATGTCACAGCCGTACTCCACTGTGCAGGGCCATTCTCCCGTACTTCTAAGCCAATGGTTGAAGGGTGCCTGCGGACAAAAACGCATTATCTGGATATTACCGGAGAAGTCGCAGTATTCGAGGCGATCGCTGCCAAAGATGCTGAGGCAACAAAAGCAGGCGTAATGCTGCTTCCCGGCGTCGGTTTTGATGTCGTTCCTTCTGACTGTCTCGCGGCTCATCTCAAGAGACAGCTGCCTTCAGCAACAAGTCTGGCGCTGGCTTTCACCGCCGGGCAGACATCGCGGGGAACTGCCACAACAATCGTGGAAGCTCAGAAGCAAGGAGGCTTAGTGCGGCGGGGTGGCGTTCTGACTCCGGTTCCGACTGCTTGGAAAACTCGAACCATCGACTTTGGAGAAGGCCCTGTTTTAGGCACCACGCTTCCTTGGGGAGATGTGTCTACCGCTTTCTACAGCACAGGGATTCCCAATATTGAAGTTTATATGGCAACCCCTCCCTCTACTTACTGGGCGCTAGTCGCAAGTAGATATTTGGGTTGGTTATTGGGGTCGCCACCCATGCAAAGCTTACAGAAACGTCTAATCCAAGCTCAACCACCAGGACCAACCGATGCACAGAGGCAACAGGGGAAAACTAGATTGTGGGGAGAGGTGTCAGATGATGGCGCAACTAAAGTATCCCGACTGCAATGTCCAGAAGGCTATACGCTCACAGCACTGACGGCGCTGGCTATTGTTACTAAGGTGCTTGCCGGACAGGTGAGTGTTGGTTTCCAGACGCCGTCTAAAGTCTATGGTGCCGATTTGATTTTGGAAATTGAGGGGGTTGAGCGGTTAGATATTAATAATGGGTAATGAGTAATGGGTATCCCATTACCCATTCCCTGCTTTATCTACCCAGATGGCGAGCTGCTAACTGCATCGCATCAGCAATATCAACATCGCCATCGCGGTCAGCATCTAAGAAAGTATTCAGAACTGGATTCGACCCGTGCGGATTTTGAGCGCTGGAGCCAGTTTTTAGAAGATTTAACACCAAGGGAACTAGAATCGGCAACATCTGTTGAATCATCGCCGGATTCAAGCCGGTTCTTTGAGCAATGACTTGCACGATTTGCGGCACTTGAGAAAAACCAAAAAGCGCATCAACAGCTTGAGGATTGGGAGAAGTGCCGCCATATTGATTAACAAGGGCTTGCGCTTGTTGGGGGCCTTCGGTAGCTTGCTTCTGTTGTAGAGCAGAGCGCACGTAGTTTCCTACAAGGGACATTGTAGATTGCACTGCTGACGGGTCGGCACCATAATTATTGCCTACCTGCTGCACGGTGCCAAAAATATTATCCATCTGTCCGGGAGTCGCTTCGCGATCTGGACTGTCTAAGGCATTGATAATTTGGTCAAAAAGTCCCATAACTCTTTCTAATCCGATAACTTGAACAAAATGTCTCACTTTTGGACTGTAGTTCGCCTCTAGCTATTAGCAGAGAATTTTAGTTGTTGATGTTGATGCGACACCGACTTGATGTTTGATCGGTAAAGCGATCGCTAACTCTGTCCCTTTACCAACTTCTGATTTGCAGCTAAAATTACCGCCATGTTTCTCTACGATAATCTGATGGCTGATTGATAGACCCAAGCCCGTACCAATGCCTCTCGGCTTCGTGGTAAAAAAGGCATCAAATATTTTCTCTTGATGTTCTGGTGAAATGCCAGAACCATTGTCAGCAATCCGCACCCCAACGGTATCCTTGTTTAGGCGTTCTGTAGAAATCACGATTTCTCCAGGCTCTTTTGCCTCTTCTAGAGCATCAATCGCATTGCTGAGTAAATTCATAAATACCTGATAAAGCAAGCCGGTGTAACCTTCAATAGCTGGGATATCGCCGTAGTTTTGAATAATATTGATATTATTTTTAATCCGATTGTTCAAAATCAGCAGGGTACTATCAAGACAGGCGTGCAAATCTACAGAATTCGGTTGTGGATCATCGAGGCGAGAGAAATCTTTTAAACTTAGAACAATTTGTCGAACTCGGTCAGAACCGACTTTCATCGATTGCAGAACTTTAGGCAGGTCTTGTTTAAGAAAATCGATATCAATTTCCTCTGCTTGAGTTTGAATCGTTTCAGGCGGATTGGGAATTTCAGCTTGATAAGTTTCTAGTAATGCGAGAAGTTCTTTAACGTAGTCACCAGCATAAGCCAAGTTGCCATAGATGAAGTTGACCGGATTATTGATTTCATGGGCGACTCCGGCAAGCATTCGCCCCAAGCTAGACATTTTCTCACTTTGAATTAGCCGCAACTCGCTGTCTGCTTTTTGTTCTTGCAAAAGATGCCCCACCTGGAGGATGAGCTGATTGAGGGAGGTTGCCAACATTCCCACTTCATCTTCAGTTGTAATCGGCACTTGCAAGCCAAAATTAGATTCTTGAGTTGCCCGCTGTGCTACATCAGTTGCAGCTTTCAGGGGACGGACGATGGCGCGAGAAGTGTAGATGGCTAAAAGGATAGCGATCGCAATTGACAATAAAATACTTGCAACAATAATTTTAAATCGGATTGTTTCCGCAGCAATCAAAGCCAGTTCTGCCTGCTTAACATCCTGGTAAGATCCCTGAATAACTCCAGTTAAGTCGTCTGAGAGACCATCAAAATTTAGCGCTACAGAACCATTCGTAAAATTTAAAAGTAGTTTTTGTGCTTCCTGAATTTTATCTGGCTTTAAATGAGACAGCTCAATTTGCTGTACTAATTCATCAACCTGATGAAAATAGATTTCTGGTACGTTTTCGTAAGTTTTTAGAAAACTGGGTATTCCATCAGCGTGTACATGAGCCGCTGCCTCGCGTTGATAAACGGCGCTGTTTGTATAAGATTTGATTTGAGACAATATCCGCTTAATTTCAGCAGTATGTTCCAGAAAATGAGAGTATTCGTCCCAAAACAATTCCGGATTTTCTGCTAGCGGAATCAATTGTTGTTGGTGCGTACGTGCCTGTAGTACGCCATTTTGCAAGCGATGGAGAAGGTTGAGTTCTTGGTTGCTATATTCATGCAACTTCGTAGCTCGTTGCTGATAGTAATCTCCAATCATAAATCCGGCAGCCGTTCCCAAAACGGCAATGCCTAGGGTTAGCCCATATCCATAACTAATTTTTTGGCTAACGCTGAAACGATCAGTGACCCGGCTGAGCCAGCCTGTGATACTGACTGGGTGAGGGAACGCACTGCCTAAGCGTATCTGAGGCTTCCTGACGTTTGGCTCAGAGATCATCGATCTATCCGGTGGAGGATAATTTTAAAAGCTAGTTTGTATTATAATTTACTGTTTTTTAAAATTACTCAGAAAGACGCTTTGTTTTAATTATCTAGCCGAGAAAAAATCACGGCAACAGGCTCTACTTTATTCGTGGAAGCATCTCTTGCCTGTTGCTGATAGCAGACAATGATAGGGAGATTAAGATTAGAAGCATCTCCTTACCACAATCCCGTTCATGCCCCTGTCGCGCTTATTAACGCTGATCGTTGGCCTCAGTGTAATTCTGGGGCTGATGCTGTGGCTGATTAATTCTCTCTATCGGCTGTATATTCAGATTTCTTTTACGGCACCTTTACTGGGAAATCTGCTGCTTTTGTTGCTGATTGTCCTACTGGGGGTGCTAATCGGTGGATTTATCTACTATGTGATGATTCTTCAGGGGACTGCAAAAGGTTCGCAGCAACGCCGCAGATTGCCGAAAGTCCCGGAAGCGAAGACAGAGGCGGCTTCAGAAACCCTCAAAGCAGTGCGGCAGCAAGTGGCACAGATTCAGGATGAGGTGTCGCGGCAGGCATTACTTGAGCGATCGCGCGAAATTGAAGCAAATTTGGCGCGTGGGGAACTGTTAGTCGTCGTATTTGGCACGGGTTCTGCTGGCAAGACTTCTCTGGTGAACGCCCTGATTGGGCGCATGGTAGGACGGGTAGACGCGCCAATGGGAACGACGGAGGTAGGGGAAACTTACGTTCTCAAGTTGAAAGGATTAAATCGGCAAATTTTGATTACCGATACGCCCGGAATTTTAGAAGCAGGGGTAGCAGGAACCCAGCGAGAACAACTAGCACGGCAATTGGCAACTGAAGCAGATTTGTTGTTATTTGTCGTAGATAATGACTTGCGGCAGTCAGAATATAACCCGCTGCGAACCTTGGCAGAGATTGGTAAGCGATCGCTGCTGATTCTCAACAAAACCGATCTTTATACAGACACCGATAAAGAAACGATTCTGGCGCGTCTGCGGGAACGAGTACGGGGATTTATCGCCACTGCGGATGTGGTTGCGATCGCTGCGAATCCCCAGCTTGCCGAATTGGAGAGTGGCGAAACCTTCCAACCCGAACCCGATGTGATGCCGTTAATTCGCCGCATGGCAGTGGTTCTCAGAGCCGAAGGGGAAGACTTAGTGGCTGACAACATCCTACTGCAATCTCAGAGACTGGGAGACGAAGCTCGACGCCTGCTGGATGCTCAGCGCAGACGCCAAGCGGAGAAGGTGGTAGAACGTTTTCAGTGGATTGGGGCGGGTGTCATCACCGTGACACCCCTGCCAGTAGTGGATTTGCTAGCAACCGCCGCTGTAAATGCCCAAATGGTTGTAGAAATTGGCAGAATTTACGGTTGCGAGCTGAATATGGATCGAGGGCGCGAATTAGCGCTTTCTTTAGGGAAAACTCTTGCGAGTTTGGGAATTGTCCAAGGAGCAATTGAGTTGCTTTCTAGAGTCCTCCAACTGAGTGTCGCCGCCTATCCTATTGGTAAGGTGATTCAAGGCGTTACCGCCGCTTATTTGACTCGAATTGCTGGGAAGAGTTTTATTGAATACTTCCGTCACGATCAAGATTGGGGCGATGGCGGAATCACAGAAGTTGTGCAGCGACAGTTTCAGCTAAATCGCCGGGATGAGTTTATCAAGACATTTGTGCAAGAAGCGATCGCGCGAGTCGTCAAACCTTTAGCAGAAGCGAAAGAACCGCAAGAGGAACGCCAATCAGATCCGCCTCAACAATAGTAGCGTTTGCGAAGCGATATTCCTTCATTGGTAACACCCAGAAATATACCAGTTCTGGGTTACAGATTAAGGGTGCGCTTGCAAATTCTCTTGATCTACAAATAAATTTTATCTGCCAACCTGAAATTTATCCGGATATAGCAATTCTTGAGTTGATTAATAAGGTTAACAAGACAGCTTGCTTAACTTGGAGAAATTTCTATGGAATTAACGATTGCCGCAATTGCCTTCACCTGGATATTTTTCGCCTTTAGCGGAAGAACCTTATCCGACAAAAAAGGATCTGACAAAAAACCCGAATATATCGCCAAAATCTACAAAAATGACTAAAGAAAGAGAAGCTCACTTTTTCACTTTCTTTCATGGCTCATAAAATGACGATTTTTCAGATGCTCAACAAATTTTAAATTGCTGTTTTAAATTCATCGTCATAGCAATTGGAGAATGGGGACACAAAACTTCCCAATCTCCTTTTTTATTTATTATCCTCTAAGCTAAACAATGCAACTCCCAGCAGCTCCCTGCTGGGTAAAGTAAAGATAGGCAATAGGCAACTTTTTTTAATTGTTATTCTGAGCGGAATCCAGTACAGGGTTAGCGAAGACGATGACATAAAAAGTTGTACACGGGATATAAATAAACGGGGAAAACAGCCGTTTGACCTTAGAATTATTTATCAGGGAAATAAAGAATAATTAAATGAAATTTTGTAGAGCGATCGCCATTTTTTAAAAGTCAACTTCCCCCGATTTTTATTGGCTCGCATACGTGTACATCACGTCTGAACGCAGTACATACTTTCGACCTTGGATTACGGGTGCGCCTTCATGTTTTATTTCGTGGATAAAGAACAGCGCCATACCGATTTGAGGAACTATAGAGACGTTGGGTGAAAAAAACAGAGTTTCGCCTCCCTCAAAGTCTTCGCTCAGATAAATCATAAAAGTTAAACGGCTATGGTCGCCGTTTGTTCGCCAATAACTACCATCGTGATGTGGTGCGAAGCGCTGACCCGGATCGTATCGGTAGAACCGCAAGCGCTCATTAAGTCCCATTGCACACCAGTTACCGATTCTGGGGACATAAGTTTCCACACGATGCCATAAATTTGCCGCAAGTTCTCCATCATCCAAAATCACCCGATCGTTATTTCGGATTGATGGAGCCATTATGTATTCATCCTGTCCTACGGTGAGACCAGCCGGAGTATAGCCTATGTTTTCGGTTAAGGCGATATACTCGGCACACTCTGCTTTTGATAGAACGTTGGGGACGGTAAAAATCGGATTTTCTAAAGGCGCTTTTTTCATGACTAATTATTATTTAAGGTTTTTTTTCAGGGTGTCAGGTATATTTAAGTCATGAAAAATCGGATGCCAAAAGAACATACTATTTGTGGCGATTTCTAGCATCCAAGAATTTTAGCTGCTGGTAAAGCATCGCAATTTTTGGCAAATCAACACCTGCTGCTTGTGCAGTTCGTAGGGGATTACCGAACATGGTTTCCACCTCTAGAGGACGCCCTTCGTCATAGTCGATTTTCATACTGGTGCGGTACGGCTTCATCTTTGCCGTGTGATCGAGCATCTTTTCGACAAAGCTATCAGGAATCTTCCGACCAAAAGCAGATGCACCTACCAGCACTTCACTCATTAACTGCTCGACTAATAATCGCGTGTGAAGATCGCTCATCAGCTCATCTGTTGTGGCGTCAAGAACCACAGAAAGCCCGTTGTATGGGATATTCCACACCAATTTCTGCCAACGAGCAAACAGCAAGTCTTCAGCAAGTTGGATAGGGATGTCAGCACTTTCAAAGTCACCCGCAATCTGACGCATTCGCTCGGTAATCCCGGCGGGTTGATAATCGGGGGTATATTCGCCGAGTGTAATCGCTTTATAGTCTAGATGGCGGATGTGTCCTGGTCCCACTTTATTAGAGCAGAGAAAGCACAAGCCTCCCATTACTCGTTCCGAACCAACAATTTTGGCGACTTTCTCTTCAACGCCTAGACCATTTTGCAGTACCAAGACGACGCCACCTTCCTTGATCGCAAATGGCAGCATTTCTGGTAGCAGGTGGTTTTGCGTCGTTTTCAGCGCCACAACCACCACATCGCAAGGTGGCATTTTGTTAGCGTCAGGGTAGGCGTTAACGTGGGGGAGGGTAAAATCGCCGTCTGGGGACTCAATGACTAAACCCTGTTGCCAGACTTGTTCGTAATCACTGTGCAACAGGAAGTGGACATTCAGCCCCGCTCGTTGTAGTTTAGCTCCGTAGTAGCCCCCCAGAGCTCCTGTTCCGAGGATGGCGTAACTCCGATTAGACATTGCTCTCTATAAAAGCTGAATCGCGGATATTTGGGCAACTTGCACGACTGGCGGCAATTGACTTGTGGGCGCGGGTATCATTTCACCCCGGAAGTCTAGTAACTGAACCAGCAGCAGATAGGCGATCGCTAGAATTATAGAAATTGCCCCAGTGATAATTGCAACTATTTTGGATCTATCCATTCGTTTCTCTTCTGTTGAAAACTCCTAAATCCAGTCTAAGTGAATAGAAGTTCAGAACTGTATTTGCGCCAGATAGACTTTAAGCCTGCTTCTCGCAGCATGGCTTTTGCTGTTTCTCGCCCGTAAATCTGCGTTAATAATCCTGGTAGGCAAGTTACATCAGCACTCTTACCTTGGCTATACCAGTATTTCCAATAATCTAGGAATCCATACACCTGGCGATCGAGGTCTGGTATAAGCCGACAAATTTCTTCCATAAACTCGTGCGTACCAGCCAGTAAACCGTGATGCTCGTGAGACATCATCACTCCCCATTTTCCTTGAGGCGAGTAGAGAACATTCTCCGAAGTCAAAGCATTGTTAAACACTTTGCCATCGGCTGCTATGTAAGCTGAAATCTCACAAAAAGGGATATACCAGTGATTGGGGTGTTCGGGTTGTTCTTTGTTACGCCATAGATTTGAGAGGTAACAACCAGTGTCTCCCACACGGGAAGCAGCCGCAACTACAGCATCTAGGAGCGGTGGCTCTATGCCGTAGAAATACTCGTAGATTATCCTTCGCGCTGGGACATCCGGTGCAAAACGCTGGTTAAACGGGTCGTCGTTCAGAAAAACCAGACGCAGAGAGGATTCTGCCGATTCTCGAAACTCGGCTTCAGTTAAGATAAGCATCCGCCCAGTTTATCCCTAAGAAATAGAACAGATATAGGACTCATATCATCTATCATTCCAAACTGATACGAAAGTCCGCAAAATAGGGAATCAATAATATTGTAGAGAATGCGATCGCTTGCCGAACTAATATGAATTCTGTTGAAGATAAGTCAGGGGAACCGATTACCGTTTACCGTCAATCGGTAGTACAGACTTTTGAACTGCGAAAGGTTTATCGCACCGGATTTTGGCTAAATCAAAAAATTGAATCTCTCAAAAGCTGCACGCTGTCAGTGTTTGAGGGGGAAACGTTTGGGCTGCTAGGACCAAATGGGGCTGGGAAAACGACGCTGTTAAAGACGCTTTTGGGAATAGTACGCCCTACGGGTGGACGAGGGGTACTTCTGGGAAAACCTTTGGGCGATCGCGAGGTGAAACAACGCATCGGTTATTTACCGGAAAACGCCTATTTCTATGACTTTCTCACCGGCTGGGAGTTTTTGCAATTTACGGCTGGATTATTTCAAATCCCGAAATCAGTGCAGCGTCAACGCATTCCCCAACTACTGGAATTAGTTGGATTGGCTCAATCCGCTGCCCGTAAAAAGCAGATGCGTCAGTATTCTAAAGGGATGCTGCAACGGGTAGGCATGGCTCAAGCGCTGATTAACGATCCAGAACTGGTATTTTTGGATGAGCCGATGTCGGGTCTTGACCCAATGGGGCGTTACCAGATGCGAGAGATTATTTTATCCCTCAAAAAGCAGGGAAAAACCATTTTCTTTAATAGCCATATTTTGGCGGAAGTGGAGCAGATATGCGATCGCGTCGCTATCCTCGCCCAAGGCGATCTGATTTGCGTCGGCTCCCTCGATGAACTTCTAGGTACCGCCGAATCCTACCATGTCAGAGGCAAAGGCGGGAACTTGGAGGTTCTCAAACGCTGGATACCCGATTTGGCATTTGAGCATAATGGTTGGCATGGACACTTACAAGGCGAACCCCAAGAGTTTCTGGCTAGTCTCCGGCTGATGGATGCCCATCTGGCAACAATGAACCTATCCCGTCCTTCTCTGGAAGACTTTTTTATTCAGCAGCTACAACAACGTGGCATTCGTTCCAGTAGTTGAGTTGTGTAAGGGGTTGAGGGATCTGATGCGTGGCTGCACGCTAGCGAAATGAAGTGAAATGGGTAGGGGTGCTAACCTATTAGCGATCGCGCCTTCAATACTTTTGAAGGATGCACTGCAAGTCTTATAGCGAGTATCTCTAAACAGGACACTCACTTAAAATCATCAAAACGCATGGCTGACCTTTTAGAAACTGCCACTAATGAAGGATCTTTCAAAACTCTGGTTAATGCTCTTGAGGCTGCTGGTCTGTTTGAGATTCTCAAGAGTCCAGGACCCTATACTGTCTTTGCTCCAACCGACGAAGCATTTGCCAAAATTCCAGAGGATACACTGGCTTCTTGGATGGACAACATCCCCAAGCTGAAGCAAATTTTAATGTATCACGTCCTGTTTGGGGATGTTAGAACTGATAACTTCGTCGAGATAGATTCCGCTGAGACAGTTGAGGGCGGCATTCTGGGGATTGATAGCACCGACGACGGTTTTAAAGTGAATGATGCGAAGGTGCTAAAAACAGATATCCTTACCGATAACGGCGTCATCCATGTCATTGATTCAGTACTTACACCGACGATAATGTCTAAATAGGCACTAATTTCTGCTGCTAACTTCTGTCTTCAGACAGAATTTATTGACCAAAAACTGGGTAATGGTAAGACAAAAGCAAATTTGGAGTTAGTGCAATCTAAACGACATCGTAAAAATTTAAAATTCGATTTGCTGACATAAAAAAGGAGGCACCTTTGCAAAGGTGCCTCCTTCTGATTTGGGCGATCGCCAAGGAATGTGGATTAAATAATTGGTCAAATTCACATTCTGTAAGGGCATAGCACAAACACGCCCCTACCCAGACAATTAGAGGTTAATCAATCCACCCTTCTTCGCAAACATTCGCGAAATTCGTTTAACCCAGGATGCATCCACTACGCGCTGGCAAATGCAAGGACAGATGGTTGGATTCTCCCTCACCGCTCCATGACACCTCGGCAGTGCCATACAATTGCTGATTAGGCTTGGATTGTAGCCCCGTCACCTCAAAACTCACATGATCTGCCGGTGCCGTCCCCACGTTAATGGCAACAATCAGTTCCTCATCTCCCAATTTCCGAGCAAAGACGTAAACTGTTCCTTCCGCAAACAGAACGTGATAGGAACCTGTACGCAAGGCTGGATATTGGTGACGCAGGGCGATTAGTTGCTTGTGATAATCTAAAACATCACGTTCCCAGTGAGCTTCCATCGGAAAACCTCGACGCGAATCCGGATCGAGTTTTCCCGGTAATCCCACTTCATCACCATAGTAGATGCTGGGCGCGCCTGGATAAGTCAATAGCAGCAATGTTGCTAGTTGAACACTCTCCTTATCACCGCCTGCAATAGAAATCAGTCGCGCCGTATCGTGGCTAGCTAGCAAATTCAACTGAGTCAGTTGAATATCCCACGGATAAAAATCCAACAATTGCTGGATTTTTTCGGCATACTCTGGTGCAAAGAGGGGCGGGTAGGGATGGTAAGAGCGATCTTTCACTTGCTCAATGTCTACGCGATCGCCTGCGGCAAAAGCAATCGTCGGCGCAGCAAAGAGATAGTTCATTACCCCGTCAAACTGAGTCCCATCCAGCCACTCGCGGGAATCTCCCCAGACTTCCCCCACGATATAAGCTTCTGGGTTAATGGCTTTTACGCGATCGCGAAATTCTTGCCAAAATCCTTGAGCCTTAATCTCAAAGGGCACATCCAAGCGCCAGCCATCGATGCCGAATTTAATCCAATATTCGGCAATCTCCATAATATATTCCCGCACTTCCGGATTTTCATGGTTGAACACTGGCAGCGCCCGATTTCCGTCCCAGCCCTCATAATTCGCCGGAAAATCGCCGTTATACGCCGATAAAGGCCAGCCTTCAATCTTGAACCAATCCACCCAAGGCGAATGGGGGCCATTTTCCAGAACATCGTGGAAAAAGAAAAAGCCCCGACTAGAGTGATTAAACACCCCATCCAGTACAACTTTGATATCCCGTTCGTGAGCAGCTTCCAGCAACTCCCGAAAAGCGCCATTCCCCCCCAACATCGGATCGACTTGGTAATAGTCGTGGGTGTGATAGCGGTGATTGCTAGCCGATTGAAAAATGGGGGTAAAGTAAATCGCATTAATCCCTACATCCTGCAAGTAATCCAGCTGTTCCATCACCCCCCACAAATCACCGCCCTTGTACCCTTGAAGCGTCGGTATTTCGTGCCAATCTTCCCATCGGGTATCCTTCAAAAGCCGCTTGTGAGAATGCTTCGTTTTAGCAAAGCGATCCGGAAAAATCTGGTAAAAAACCGCGTGCTTAACCCAATCCGGTGTCTGTATCTGCATGAATAACTCCCTCTCCACAACCAACACGGTACAAAGGCTGGCAGCTTTCGGGTTCTACCCTCTGGGTGAAACTCAGGGATGATTTAGCCTAGATTGCGAGTTTTGAGGAAAAGTGGGGTGTTTGTTTTCAGTTGTTGTGCTTTAGGATACTGAATTTGGCGGCGGCGAACCCGGTTTTGATTTATCGGGAAACTTACACTTGACTTCGATTTCTAAGTTGCTCTCAGCCTTCCCTTCAGTAATGTAAGGGATACCTGCTGAACCACCCAGTTTCATGCCAAATTTCAGTGTCACTTCCTCAATCTCAGCGGCACCGAAGTCTTTAAAAGCACTGATGGCATAAGTTGCGT
This sequence comes from Trichocoleus sp. DQ-U1, assembly GCF_039961925.1. Classification (NCBI taxonomy): domain Bacteria; kingdom Bacillati; phylum Cyanobacteriota; class Cyanophyceae; order Leptolyngbyales; family Trichocoleusaceae; genus Trichocoleus; species Trichocoleus sp. DQ-U1. Next base: position 13,527 of record NZ_JAMPKB010000086.1, read on the forward strand.
AGCCCCGAATCATTTGCCGCGCTTGCTGCATTTTGATGACAGCGTCTTCTCGGAAGCCCATTGATTGGTTGGGATCGTAATCTTCTGGTGCTGTTGCAGGAGGCATGATGGGACTAGATTTTGTCTCAACATATATTTCGTATTTTTGACCATCCTCTTCTATAAGCAGACGTTGCACTTCTGACATGGGCTGCCTCTTTGTAAGTTTTCGTGTGTTTTTTGTAAAGTTAGAGCCAGTTTCGATCTTGCTAAGCTATCCTGGTGTCTCAATTAACATCGTCCTTGAGGGTGCCTGTCAACTAATTCAATATTTTGAAACCAGGTTGCTAAATGGCTCGATACGCCCTTGTTATTGGAATTTCTGAATATCAAAGCTCAAACTTATCACGCCTTCCCAAGACAGTCACTGATGCGGAGGCTGTAGGACAGATACTCAAGCAATACGGCGATTTCCAGATTGTTAAACGACTGCCTGAGCGTTGGAATCAACAGCAGAATGACTATGAAATCGGGACAAAGGCGGTAACTGGCACCGAACTGGGGCAAGCTTTAAGAACGTTTCTGCTGGAACAGGCATATAGAAGCGATGCGCTCATCTACTTCAGCGGACACGGGATTACAGTATCAGATAATTTAGGGCAAACTAAAGGGTATTTAGCAACTTCGGATTGCGTGCTGGAGACGGATGGGAAGCGTATTGTCGGGCAACAACATGGAATTGCCTTAGATAGTCTCAATGAGCTGATTCGAGCTGCCGAACTCAGTAGTTTAGTTTTGCTTCTAGATTGCTGTCATGGTGGCTATTTTCTGGAACGCCAGCTAGTAGAACAAACGCTTACAGCTTTTAGCTCCCAAAAAGATTACTACATAATTACAGCCTGTAGAACCTTCGAGCAAGCGTGGGCGATGCACGACGAAAAGCACGATGTCTTTACGGGAGCAGTTCTCGATGGGTTGGCGTTAGAGAATGCTGGAAAAGATGGAAGTGTCAGTGGCGATCGCTTGTTCGATCACATCAGCAGACAGCTCAAAGGTAAAAGGCAGGAACCAATCCGCATGGGTTGGGGTAAGTCAATTACGGTAGTGAATTATCCGCTAAATGAAAACACTCTATCTGCTAGTGTTACTTTTAATCGAGAGAATCCATATCAGGGACTACAAGCTTTTGAACTAGGGAAAGAAAAATATTTTTTCGGGCGCGAACTAGCTATCCGCGCACTGCTAGAAAGACTCAATAATGCTAGATTTCTTTCGGTTATTGGTCGATCTGGTTGTGGCAAGTCCTCTTTAGTGAAGGCGGGTTTGTTACCGGAACTGCAAAGCGATCGCCTTCCCGGTAGCAGTCAGTGGGAAATTGAGATTTTTACTCCTGGCATTGATCCTCTAGGAAAACTAACAGAGATCCTGACTAGACGACATCAAGAAAATAAGCCGTTTGTCCTATTTATCGACCAATTTGAAGAGGTATTTACCCTCTGCAATGATGAAGCAAAGCGACAATCTTTCATGCGGTTGATGGCGGATGAAGCAACGGCTTCCGACCGAATCACCAGAGTGATTGTCGCAATTCGGGGAGATTTCCTCGACCGATGCGCTGCCTATCCAGAGGCGGTAAATTTAATTAATCGCACTCAACCGACAACTTATGTCGTTGAGCTACTGTCTTGCTCAGAAATTGTGGAGACAATTGAAAAACCCGCAGAGCTTCATGGCGTCGGTTTTGAGCCTGGGTTAGTGTCGCAAATTGCAGAAGATGTGGAAAATCAACCAGGTGCATTACCCCTGTTGCAATATGCGCTTTCTGAGTTGTGGCGAAAATTCTGCGAACAGGATTCCCCCTCTGGACAACCGCTTTTGGCTTGGAAAGACTATGAGGAGATTGGCGGAGTCAAAGGCGCGTTGGATAACCGAGCGACTATTCTATACCGGAGTTTTATTCCAGAGAATCAAGCTTTTGTGCGCCGCCTGTTCATGAAATTGGTGAAGTTAGGCGATGATAATGAGATAACGCGCCGCCGTGCCACTGGGGATGAAGTGAGAACGATCGCAGATTCCCCCGAACAACTGAAACAAGTAGTACGACTGCTAGCAGATCAACAGCAACGCCTGATCATTACCGATGAAAACACTATAGAAGTTGCCCATGAAGCCCTATTATCGGAGTGGAAGTTACTACGGAGTTGGATTGAAGAAGACCGCGACAATATTCGCCTCAATCAAAGTCTAGAGGATGACTGCCGCGAATGGCTTGAAAGGTTTCAAAAATCCGATAACGCGCTGCTAACAGGTGCGCGTCTGGCAGCAATTGAAGAGTGGATGAATAATACTCAAACTCAACTTCCTCCCCTAGAAGCGGAGTTTTTGAAGAAGAGCGTGGAGAGACGCGATCGCGAACTCCAAGAAAAAATAGAAGCAGCAAAACGTGAAGCCGAAGCTGAAGCTAGAGCCGAAGCCGAAAAGGCTAAGGCAGCCGAAGCTGAAGCTAAAGCAGAAGCGGCAAAAGCCAAGGCAGCCGAAACTATAGCTTTAGCTGACATAGAAAAATCGCTGGCAGCAAAAGATAAAGCTGAAGCCGAAGCTAGAGCGGCTGACGCTAGAGCTAAAGTTCAAAAACAACGAACTAGGTTTGCGATCACAGGCGGAATCCTTGCAGCCTTCACCCTTGGATTTGGACTACTGGCACAACAACTCGAAGCACAGAAGAAACAACGCGAAGCGATCGCTGTTGGAGCTTTAATTTCACAATCAGAGCAACTTTTCACTAATGGAAATCAACTTGAAGCACTGATATCAAGTGTACAAGCAATTCACCAATTGAAACAAATGAATCAAGGAGATACTGACTCACTAAATCGACTTAAAATAGTGGTTGATAGCGTACAGGAACGCAATCGAATAGAAGGACATACAATGGCTGTTAACGGTGTAAGTTTCAGCCCTAAAGAGGAAATTATTGCTTCTGCAAGTTCAGATAAAACGGTAAAACTTTGGAAAGCAGATGGTACTCAAATAAAAACCCATAATTCCATGAAACACGATAATGAAGTTTGGATGGTAAACTTTAGTCCTAGTGGCAAATATATCGCCTCAGCCAGCGCTGATAAAACAATAAAAGTTTGGAAGAAAGATGGCACTTTAATTACTACACTTAAAGGTCATAGTAGTGATGTAAATTTTGTAGCTTTTAGTTATAAAGATAAATCGCTTGTTTCCGCTAGTAGTGATAAAAGTGTAAGAATTTGGGAGTTAGATTTTCAATCACCAAAATTAGTGACTAAAAAACCAAAAATCCTTACAAACCATAAGTTTATAGTGCGAACAGCAGATTTCAGCCCTGACGGTCAGCTTATTGCCTCTGCAAGTGATGATGGGACGATCAATATTTGGAAAGTAGATGGCACGTTATTAACGACTTTCGTAGGACATAAATTTTCAGTAAGGTACGCAAGTTTTGGCTATGATAATAAAAGCCTTGTCTCAGTTAGTGATGATAATACGATAAGAATTTGGAGATGGACAACAAATCCTAAAAATTGGAGTGTAAAGATTTTAACAAATAAAAGTAATAGAGGATTTACGGTTAAGTACAGTCCTAATGGAAAAATAATTGCTGCTACAAGTGCTGATGGAACAATCCAATTGTGGAATGCAGATACCGGAGATTTACTAATTCCTCTCAAACGACACAAAGATGTAGTTTATGATTTAAGCTTTAGTTTTGACAGTAAAGTAATTGTTAGTGCTAGCCGTGATACAACTATAAGAACATGGAATTTGAATCATTGGGATAGTAGCTCGACAGCAGATAGTTCCGTTCTAATAACACAAAGCTGTAACAAAATTTTCGAGTATTTAAGAACCAACTCTAATGCTAAAAATAAATATAAAGACATTTATAAGTTGTGTGGTAAAACAAAAAATCTAAGATAGATATTAATTGCTAAACCGAAATTTAAACCTTAAAATATATTAAGAATTTAACTTTATAATAAATTAAGTTTTATAGTTGACGTAGCATTAAAGTAGAGAATTTGTTTATGGACGCTTTAGAATTATCTTTGGAAATTCTTAAATTGGCTAAACCTAATGAAAATAATGAGTCTTTTAATAATTTAGGTAATAGTGAAAAAACTAGCCAGATAGTTGCTTCTTTCCAAGATATTTACAAAAAAGTTTCAGGAATGGAGATTCAGGCAAATCCTGGAGGAGGTACTGGAGGTAGTGGAGGAAAAGGCAAAGCAACTTTAGAAATCTTGAAGATGGTTGCAGCTAATAATAGCTTTAATAATCTAGATTTTTCAGAAAGAAGTAAAAAAATAATTGAATCTTTTCAGGAAATCTACACACAAATCTCAGAAGTAGCGCTCGAAGCCAATTCTCTGCCACTAGATAAATTTGACGAGCCAAGTAACCTTGGGGATGTGACTGTTGACGCGTCACCAGGTAATCCTGGAGGTGGGACTGGAGGTACTGGTGGCAAGAAAAAGAAACATAGCTAAAATTTAAAATCCCAGGAAATAAGCAACGTTGCAGTTAGCAAGTAAGTAATGACTGAGCAGTATTCTTGTAAATAAGTGCATTAAGACAAGAAATTGCTAGATATTGCGATCGCACTCTCTACCCAATCAAGAGCGCGATCGCTCTTTTAGTCTATCCCTCTGGGTGGAGAGGACAGCCCGAAAAGATATTGATATCCTTGGAAGTGAATGGCTGAAACTCAAGAGCGATCGCGCTAAAAAGACAAAAGCGAAACGAGCGGCTGTTCAATTGGTTTAAACATATAAAAACTAAACTTTCAGATTTCTTTATAAATATTTAAACTTTAGAAAATTATCTACTTTAGTTTGGAGGTAAAATGAGTATTTCTTGCAGTAGTTCGCTCGGATGGTAGAGGGACATTTGTATCCTATGCCCCTAAACTAGAACCGTCAGATGATATAGTTATCCTCTTATGTTGTCCTGTCAGCACCCCCTTCTTCGTGTTCTTGTTGTTGATGACCACGAGCTAACTCGTTTTAGCCTGAAATTAGCATTCCAGAGTCAGGCAAACATCGAGTTAGTTGGATTGGCTACTAACGGTCAAGAAGCCGTTGAGATGGTCGAGCGTCACCACCCTGATGTGATTATTCTCGATCTACAAATGCCAGTTTTAGACGGTTTGAGCGCATCTACCCAGATCAAGCACATCGATCCGCACGCTCAGATTATTGCCTATTCCTCAGTCGAAGACCCGCAGATTGAGGTGATGAGCCAAACTGCCAGAATTGATGCTTTCTGTAAAAAAGACACCGCTACTCAAGAGCTGATTGCTCTAGTCAAGCAGCTTGGGCAGCGGGCAGTCAGTCATTAGAAAGGGGCGCAAGTAGCGATCGGTGTCCTTGCCGTAGCCTCTTGGCTAGAGTTCAGCTCGGCAAGGCGTTAGTTTCTAGTTGGCATCTGCCTCTGGGAAGGTGCGCCGAAATTCATCAATCAGGTCATCAATTTCTTCGAGTGCCTGATTAACATCAATTCGTAGAGTTCCCAGGTTTGGTTCCTCCAGAAGCCTTACCAGTGACTCACGCTTGAGTTCAATCTGGCTAATCCATTGCTTGAGTGTTTGTGGGTCCATTGTTTGCTTCCTCTGTCGATTATTTATTTACAATAATTAATCCTAGCGAAGGAAAGGAGGACGTTTCGGATCGGTAGGCTTATTTTTAATCACTTCAGAAATAAACCGCTTCAGCGCCTTCTCTCGATTTTTCATAAAAGCCGACCAAAATCCTGGTTGAAACTCATCCATTGTTTTGGCTAAAGCCCAAACATCTACAGCCAAGATGTTATAAAGCGTTTCATCTTCCTGCTTCAGCGTTTTGAGTTGATCCAGGATGGCTTTACTCTTTTTTGTAGCCCCGGAATTGTCTTCTTGAATCATTTTATTATCTCGGTTATGAATTGATGGCGGCGGACAACAGCGACTTATTTTGATAATAGGGGTTCCTTTTGTAAACGCCCTGAGTTATGAATTACCGTTGGTTGATGGGCTACTTTACAGACTCTGCACTCATTCGTCAAGGGCTATCAAATTAGCGAGACTTCTTCAGCTTTGGGCTTCCCAATCGCTATCCAAAGCAAAGCACGTAGTTTTAACAAAAATTTCACCCATACTAGAGATGTTACCCAGTGCCAAGGATAATAAAGCTGAAGAGATTGTCAATTGGGTATCTTAATTAAAATGTTACGTCAAACTTCTTTGGGAACGTTGGGTTTAAGTGTCGGTGGCGTTTTATTTCTGGCGGGACTGGTTGCTTACGTTACCGACAACCCAACGCTGAATCTAGCCGGATTCTTCTATGGGGTTCCTCTGTTGCTGGGAGGGCTTGCCCTCAAAGCCTCAGAACTTACGCCTGTACCGTTCACCAAACCTACTTCCAAGGACATACTGGCACTCCGAGAACAGCAAGCAACTGCAACTCAAAACCAAATTCGTCTAGATGTCACCCGCTATCGCTACGGTCAAGATGCTCATCTCGATAGCTCTTTGAGCAGCTTGGGGCTGAGTCCAACCGATGAAGAAAGACCTGTGCTAACAGGATTACACGAAACTGCGATCGATGGGGCTTACGCTTTGGTGTTGGAATTTGAGTCGCCGCTCTTCCCTCTAGAGGTTTGGCAACAGAAGCGGGAGAAAATAGAAGGGTTTTTTGGCCCTGGTGTGCGCGTAACCGTGACTCAACCAGCTGAACAACGTGTTGATGTAGCGCTAATTGCTACACCCTAAACGTAGGGGCGGAGGAACTCCGCTCTTATTTTTCTAAACGCACGACATACCACTGTAAAAATTGTCCTGGCCCCATATCTAATTCGCAGGACGTTTCTAGCAGGTATTCAGCTTGAGCTTCTACTGAAGGAAATTTTTGCAAATCTGGCGGTAGGTTATCTTGACGAGTTGCCAAAATTGCCTTCAGTTTTTCTAACATTTCTGCGGGAGTGAGGAATTGCTCTGGTTGGTTGGGTTCCAGAACAACGAAGGCATCTTGTCGATACATCAAGGAATCTGGCATTTTAAGTTTTTTCCCAAAGAAGGCATCTTGCACAAGTGTATCGTCCTTGACGATAGCTAAAAAGATGACATTGTCCAATTAGGAGATGGTTTTTTCTAGAGGCAACTTACTGAGGGATTGTCTCTAAAATATAGCAATCGCCAAGGTAATTAGGACGACAAGCATAAGACATGCTCGATTGCATCTCGCAAACAATTAAACTGGTCGAGTTGTTTGCGGATGCAGCTCTTGAGCCAAGACCAGCAGTTCTCAATTTTGTTGAGGTCGGGGGAGTAAGGTGGTAAATACCAAAGTTGAGCACCAGCCGCTCGAATCAACTGCTCAATCCGCCCGCCCT
>NZ_JAMPKB010000087.1:0-20820 GCF_039961925.1 Trichocoleus sp. DQ-U1
GTAAGTCTGGATACGGCATAGCACTTCTGAGGCTTCGATACGGTTTCACTCTAATTGTGCCGCCTGCGATTACAAACTGGCACACTATCTTCCGATTCGTGCAGGAGGTCTATTGTCTAAATTTTAGTATAGGCGCTCGCATCGGCTAGATCGTTGTTGGAAAGCTTGCGATCGCATTCGCATTTACTCATATGTTATACCGCTCAGCTTGCTCAGTCCGCCTCGCATCCCCTGAATACCGTTAGATAGCAGCGCTGAGTTGTTGACGGATGGGAATCTGAATCACAAACTCGGTTCCCTCACCAGGAGTGGAGAAGCATTCCAATTTACCGCCATGCTTTTCTGTGACAATTTGATAGCTGATGGACATCCCCATCCCCGTTCCTTTCCCAACCGGCTTAGTTGTGAAGAAGGGATTGAATATCCGTTGCTGAATGTCTTTGGGAATACCAACGCCATTATCCGCGATCGCGATTTGCACCCATTGCGAATCAATCACTGAAGTGGAGATAGTGATTTGATCGGGATGGTCTTTTTTCTCCTGATACGTGCAATTGGCTTTGGTTTCTTCGAGTGCATCAATCGCGTTTACCACGATATTCATTAAGACTTGGTTGAGTTGTCCAGGATAACACTCCACAAGGGGCAACTTTCCATAGTCTCTAATCACTGCGATTACTGGGCGGTCTGGTTTGGGTTTCAGGCGATGTTGCAAGATCAGCAGCGTACTTTCAATTCCTTCATGGATATCTACTTCCTTCATGTCCGCTTCATCCAATCGAGAGAACGTCCTTAACGATTTAACAATTTCTCGAATCCGTTCAGTCCCTAGTTTCATGGATGAGAGCAACTTCAACATATCTTGGTTGAGAAACTCTAAATCCATCTCATCAATTTTGGCTTCAATTGCAGGTGTGGGAAGGGGATATTCTTGCTGGTAAAGCTGCACTAACTCTAGAAGATTCTGAGCATATTCATCGACAAAAGTGACATTGCCATGAATAAAGTTGACCGGATTGTTAATTTCATGAGCTACTCCAGCCACCAATTGTCCCAAACTGGACATTTTTTCGGTCTGGATCACTTGTGCTTGAGTGCGCCGTAAATCAACCAGGGTTTGTGAGAGTTCTGCTGTCCTGACTTCGACTCGATTTTCCAATTCGGCGTTCGTCTGCGCCAGTTCGTTAAAGGAATCTTGTAACTGAGAAGCCATGTGATTGAAGGACTGTGCCACGGCATCTAGTTCTTTGATGTTGGTCGTTTCAACGGTTTGGTCTAACTGTCCAGTCGCGATCGCTTCCGATGCTTGGCTCAACTTTAAGATCGGACGAGTAATCCAGCGTGATGTATAGATTCCTAAAATCGTTGCCGCTGCCAACGCTCCCAGACACAGGAGGATAGTTGTGCGAGTGTTGGCGTTAATTTGAGAAGTGAAATCAGATTCCGGCACGGTGACAACCACCAGCCAGTCCAAGCCAAAGCGATCGCGCCAGGGCGTGACTTGAATAAACTGACGCTGCCCGTTGAAAGTCACCTCAAGTTCTTGAGTATTTTGAAAGGTTGTGAAATTATTAAATTGTTTTTTTAATTTTTCTGCTACAGCGCGAATCAACGGATCTGGGGTTTCTAGCGCACTCAGGCGTTTTGTCTCACCATTGACTTTGTGTACTACTGGTTTAGTGCTGGAACTGCCTATCAGCAAGCCATCGCGTTCCATGATAAACACTTGTCCAGAAGGGCTAACTTTCAGGTTGCGAAGAAATTCACTCACATTCGTTAGCAGCAAATCTACCATCAAAAGGCTGCGTAGCTTGCCCTTCTGGTCATAAATGGGATATCTAGCAGGAACTGCAACATAGTAATTAAGACCAATGTCAGAAGTGCCGCTGTGGCTTTTTATTGCCTTACCTGCTTCAGTAATCTGTACCGTGTTCTCAAATGCGTATGTGTAGATACCAGCCCAGGCTGGCTTACCTGCTTTAATGATGTCTTTCACTCCTGGTGGTAAAAAAGGATCGGCCTGATAACTCTGCAAAAGGCTTTTCCGGTTGCCCCGTTGATCGGCGATGTAATCCGATGCCACACCGTTTCCAGGGAGATTTTCAAAAACCAGGAGATTCACGCCATTTACCCAACGCCCAGCGCCTGATTCGGCACCATTCGGTAGAGCATAGCCAATGTAGCTGATTGTTTCAAATGCTCTAGCTTGACTCCAGAAATACTGTTCGCTAGCTTTAGGGTCATTCAGATTCAATCGTCCAGAAGCGATCGCATCTGCATTGACTTGGTTTAATTGCTGTGGCAGCGCCAGATATGTATCCAAGTGTTCATCAACCTGTTGACTCGCTTTGTCAATCAGTTGATTGGCTAGGTCATTGACTGCTTTCTGCCCGTTTCTAAATGACAGATAGCCGACTAACCCTACCGCTGCAAATATTTGTAATACAAAGGGAACGATAAGAATCAGACGCAAGGGAAACTGGTGCGTAGACTTAGCAGGACGAGCTGTTTTGATATTCAAGGGGGTCGCTCAGCAGAAGGTTTCAAGGAAGTACACAAAAGTATGGAATCTTACCTTATAGTTCCCGAATCTACTTTAGAAACATCATTTGAGCTTAAGTTTCAGTAGAAAGGCTTAAATGAGAGCGATCGCAGCTTAAGCCTTTGGGAGAATTGCGTGGTTTCGTTGCTGTCTGCGATTAAGCAGCCTCGCTTGCGATCGGTGTAGTTGGGCGATCGCGCTAACCTTCGATGAAATTAAAACTATTTAAACCCATTGCACTGGATCTAGTTTATAGTAGCGTTGCAGTTGATCATAAAGTGCTGGATGCTGCTTCAGCAATTGGCGGGGTTTTTCAAAAAAAGTCTCTGTTGCTACAGCAAAAAATTCGGCAGGATTCGTTGCACCATAACTATTCATTACGGTTTTTACGCCTCGTTGAATATCATTGCAGAGTTGTTGATATTCTTCTGTCATCACCTTTGCCCAAAGGTCATAGTCTGAATCTCGCTGCAAAATAGGAACACCCTCAGCTTTACCATCTTCTTGATCTAACTGATGGGCAAATTCATGAAGCACCACGTTATGTCCATCCCGCCAATTGTAGGTGTCTTGCTTCACCTGTTCCCAAGACAGTACCAGTTGGTCATTTGTCCACGATTCCCCCAATCTGGCTACACGTCTTTCTTCAACAATATAATTCCCGGTGTAAGCGGTTTCATTAACAAGATATGTGCTAGGGTAAACCAGAATCGAACGAAGTTTAGGAAAGTAGGTTTCTCGCTCGTTGAGTAGGAGTAAGCAGGCGACAGCCGCAATAATCACCTTCATTTCTTCCGTTACCGCTAATCCTCCACAACCAATAAATTGTTTTTCTGATAAAAACACTTGAATGTGTCCCTGAAGCCGTTTTCGTTCAGCGGGAGAAAGAAAAAGGTAAACAGGAAGATTATTCTCAACAATCGCATTCCATAAGGGTAAAAAAGGACGTTGTTGCAGGCGGTTCCGTCGCCGTTTAACTAGGACAGGATTGACTAAAATCCCAGTGATAATCAGTCCAACGATCAGAAAAACAATAATTGTTTCAACCATTGACTTTTAAGACTTTTATGCTTTCTGATTCACAGATAAGCTTGTGGATGAAATATCTCTGAATTACATTATAGGATTACGCCTTTGTTGCCTGCCTGAAAAAAAGAGAGATCGCTCTAATGGTGGACGACTGACCATGAGAGCGATCGCTGATTTGACTCCTTGCTCATTCAGAAGTTAGCAAATCTCGTCCAGATCGACCCACTTGTCATAGGATGAATCGTAACCAATGTAATGAATAAAGTATTGCTGGCCTTGGATCTTCTCAATCGTTGCAGAATACCAATCTTCTTCTTCATCATCCCAACCTTTTACCTTTTGACCCACCGTATATCCGTTGTCATCGGATGAGCCACTATTGGGAATACGAATGTCATCTTCGTCAATCCACTCATCATGGGATGAACCGTAACCGATGTAATGAACAAAGTATTGGTTATCTTTAATTTTCTGAAGCGTTGCTTGATACCAATCTTCTTCCTCACTATCCCAGACTTCTACTGTTTGACCTACTGCATACTGATAGGTATCTGATATTACAGTTGAGGAAACATCTTGATGGAGTTTTGGCTCCTCTTCCGTAACTTCCTCTTTTACTAAAGTATGGGCCTTTAAAATTAAACTGCGAGCCACACTTTGAACCCCTGTATGCTCGTAGTAATTGGTGGTTTGATCCAAAAAAGCTGCGACAAAGTCTAAGTTATCATCAGCAATCTGGATAAAATTACCCAAACTATTAGAAATAGATTGCGGGGTGACGCCTGTCTTGGATACTAAATTCTGCATCCAGCCTTGCACAGAGTTGAAACCCTGAGTGAGAAAACCAAGTTTATCAGAGGGATTATTTCCTGGTAGAAAATTCTGGACGGCTAAAAAAACCGGATTTTGAGCTAATACGCCAGTATCAGCGCCATTAATCACTCCCTGAATTTTGCTGAGAAAGTCAGGACCCAATGGCAAAATTCCATCTATACAAACTAAAGCCATCATCCGCGTTAGGGATGCATCTTTATAGTTGTTAGCGAGAGAAGTAGCAAATTCTTGTGGATTCGGTTGGGGAATGCCATTCAGTTTACAGAAGGCGATAATTTCGATAGCGATTTTTAGAACAAGGTCAATACTTTGAGTTACGTCTGCTTTGGGAGTGATGTTGCCCAAAAAAGAGAGAAAGCTTATTTTTTCACTAACTTTATTGGCTAAAGCCGCCGCTGCCATCGCTGTATCTGCTTTATCAATTGTTTGATAAAGTTTGATTGCGGTCTGATAGCCTTGTTGAGGATCGTGATATAAAGCAACAGCGCGATCGCGGGTTTTTTGAATTACCTTGGCATCAGTTTCTCCAGTAATACTACGGATACTATTATCAAACCCTACTAAGTTATTCCACTGACTTGGCACTACATAATCAAGAGCCTTTAAAACTTTAACCGTAATATTATCAGTTGGTAGTTCATCAACCAACTGAATAATTGATTTTTCCATACGTTGCTTCCTTGAAAACTAAGGTTTTTCTTGAATTGTACTCGATAAAATTTTGAGCCTTGGATTTATTTATATTTCATAACTCTTTTGGATCAATTAACTTTTAGAGGCAAAGCAAGCCTATAATTAATAGCTATGAAAGAATATTTATAAAATTATTGTTCAATATTCTTGGAAATTGAAACAGATGTTTTGCTAGACCAAATACAGTCTGCGTTTGATGAAAACAAGAGGGCATGGGAAGTGATTATTCCCATGCCCCCTTGATGCTGTGTACTTGCTAGGTAAACTCCTTTCGAGCTACTTTTTCTTACAAAGCAATAGCAACGCCCCCGTTAGGACTGTGGTTGTTGACGGCGTTGACGCCATTGCTGGCGCAATTGCTCAAGTTGTTGTTTTTGCTCAGCAGTCAACACTGCTTCCATCTGGCTCTTGCTACTCTGGCGAACCGCTTGGAGTCTTGTTTTCTGGTCTTCCGTCAAGTTTAGATTCGGTCTTTGCCGTTGCTCTTTAGCAAGGCGCATTTGTTCCTTTTGCTCTGCGGTGAAAATAGCATCCATTTGCTGCCGGGTAGACTCTTTAATTTGCTGCATTTGTGCTTTTTGAGCATCAGTCAAATTCAGCTGGTCATACTTCATTCCTGCGCCACCACGACCAGGACCTGCAAAGGCAACATTGGTGAAAGCGGGAATCATTGGGGAAGCGGCAAGCATCAACGCGATCGCTCCTGGCAAGAAGAACAAAGGTTTCATCTTCATAACTGTGCAAATTCCGGGTTGTTAGTGTTGTAGCAACAACGCATTTGATTGTTGTATTACCTTAGACCGGGCAAGAGTAAAGATGGTTCAGTCTTGGTTAAAAATCATTGTCTCCTCTCCTATTCGCCCCATCTCTCAGATGCATTGCCTATAGCCTTTACTAAGCAAGGGAATAAGCGGTTGAGAGATTCACTGAATTGTTCGCTTATGAAATGCGATCGCGTAGCGTACCAAAGGCGATCGCATTTTGTATATACAGCCAAAACTAATGTGAGCGATCGCTATAACTGGGAGAGCAACTTGTCGTAGTCTGTATGTGTACCAATCCAAAACCACACAATACCATTCTCGTTTCTCACGCCGACAGCACGATAACTTTTACTAACACGAGCAGAATAGATAGGAAGGGTAGGATGGACTTGCTTGAAGCGAAGACTAGGATGCCAAGGATCTTGCTTGAACTGCCGATATGCGTCGCGTGCTTGTTGCTGAACCTGCTGAGGAATAGTGGCAAATGCTTTGCGAAACTGAGATGTTGTTCTAGATTTCACAGGGTTTTTGGATCTAACTCTTGGGTTTTGCCTGCCCGATCTTCAGCTAATGCCTCTGCTGCAAGTTTGGCAAGCATATCCTGAGACTGTGAAAACGCTCTATCCCAACAAGCTTCATCTTCAAGCTCTTCAAGGATAAATGCTGCGATTGCATCTTGTTCGGTTTCAGGAAGCTGCATGACTCTTGCGATCGCCTGTTCAAGTAGCTTGCTCATGGTGGTTGCATTGTTGCAGAAAATACTCTGTAATCATTGTACTGTTCTGTTCTAATCCAAGAGCCTGAAACTCACTTACAACCGAACTTGACGAGGCAATGTAATCTTGGTCGTTCCACAGATAACCTGGCGGTAACTTGACACGGTTGCAACTGTGATCGCACTTCTACATACAGCCAAAACCAACCTCCACGAGCGATCGCTTTCTTCATTCCTGCTTGCGATCGCGCTTATATAGCTTCAAGATGAGGATTGTGCCTAGTTACGCCTCAACTTTGCTTCCAGTTTCCATTGCTATACGCGGGATGGTGCTTACGCGAGAGATTGGGGTGTGGATAGTCCGATTGAATGGAATTGTTGTGTTGCTAGTGAATAATGGGATGTTGGGTTTCCTTGCGTTTTCTCAACTTACTAGCGCGTCTAGTCTAATTTAGTGGATACAGCAATTATCGAAATTCTGTCAAAAGGCACTTTTATGGATTTTTCTAACCCAGCATTTTAGCTTAGACGGGCTACTACGGCGAAGCGTGATCGCACGTGGCTTTGGCAGATTTAAATCTCCCTACTGGAGTCCACCATTAAGACTTTACCATCAGCGTCATACACAACCCCATCTTTTTGATGATATCGTCGGCCACTGTCTACAAGTTGACGGATCGCCTGACTCACTTTGTAAGGCTTACAACCTAGATGAGTAGCAATCTCAGCGTGAACACCAGGTTTCCAAGGCTGTTCAGGAAGAACTGCGTCTACAGCCTTGAGAAACTCTTCAGGTAAAGTTTTTCCTTTTGGTGGAAGATTATCATCAATTGTACGTCGCCCAACAACTTGAGGAAGAGCTATGCCATAAGTACTCGCAGCAGTTTGGCAACATTTCCTGACAAGCTCAGGACTCCGGAAATCTTTAGACTTTGGTTTCTCGCTGCGTTGGCTTTGAATCAATGCCCATGTTTCTTCAATCAACTCAGGAATAAGGGCTTTAACATCTAGTTGGATAAGATTCTGTGATGTGAATGTAAAGGTCTGAAAGATCCGGGACACCGACACTAAAGCAACCAAGCTTCTCCACTTTGCTAGAAAACGTTCTTCATCTGGACGAACTCGCTCTAGTCCCTCTTCAGTTCGCTTGATCACCTCAACGATGGAGACCCAAGCCTGTAAAGGTATAGAGTCTGAAAATACTTGTACATAAGTCTCGTCGCTTCGCATGAAACGTGCTCGAAGCCGTGCGGCCTTTGCAGGGTTTTTCATAAGCAAAGCAACCATTCCACTTGCAAGATACATTGGTGTCACAAACCTAGTCGATGGTTTTCCAATGTTGCGGTAGTAGTTTTTACGCCGTTCGTAAAACCATCCATGTCGCTCAAGTATCTCTTCGATGTCACGCTGAATTTTATCTGTTGCACGCAAAGAGGCAAGTTCAACAGGGGTTTGGTTATTTGTTGCACGGATAATACGATCTCGAACAGTTGCGTCAGAGGATACAAGAACTTTAACAAGAAGAGAGCGGTTATACGATTGAGAGCCAAGCGTTTGAAAGTGTTTATAGACACTCTCTGTAGTTTGGAGTCCATTGACAATCTGAATATCTTCAATATGAAGTTCTTTCCCATCTATAAATGCATGACTAGCAAGCATTGTAACGCCGTTATTAAGCCACCAGAAATCAGGTGCGGTAGGATCTGCAAGCGAAATTAATATATCCTCATTTACACCAGTTGATCCCAAGTAGTCTCGCACATTAGAGTCGAATAAATAGCGCCGGATAGCTCCGCTCTCATCAGTAACAAAGCGGCAATAATCTTCTATTTGTGTAAGCAAAACGTAACTAGCACGCTCTAGTGAAAGAATTTCTAGAAAGCGAAGTGACAGAGAAAACGATTTTATGCGACGATAAAGTGAGATAAGTTCCGCAGCACCTAGAAAGTCGAACTGAGCTTTACATGCACTAAATAAAGTTTTTGTAAGAGCAACAATCTGTTCGGATCTAGCACGAACGTTTTCTGCAACAGCATTAGAGTCTCCCCGCGAAACATAGGCAAAGCGTATAGTGAAGCTTGGATTAACTGCTGAGAGACGCCGATAAGCTTGATGAAGACGTTTTCGTGCATCTAACAGTTCATCAGAGTAGGCACCACAAAGGTTATCAAGCTCTATGCCTAAATCGAACAGTTCCTGAATGCTAGCAAGAAGCGCATTTAGAGGTGCTTGTTGAAATGTCTCATGAGATTTACAGGTAATAACGTACACAAGAATCTCGGCATTTCGCCTGGGCCAAACAAAGTCTTCTATTTCTAACAATAAATTGCCATTCACAAAGATAAAGAAGCCATCGACGCCACCATCGTCGCGACCATCAACCCAGCCAAAGTCAATTTCGTCAAAGGAGAGATCAAAGTCCTTAAGAGTCTGCTCAAAAGCAAAAAACTCAAATACTTCATCACGCCTGCAAGAGGGATAGCCTTCAGAGAGCCGTTGGTCTATTATTCCGTCAAGAAGAATGACATCGTTCTTCGCCATAGAGCTATACTACTTTGCTAAAGTGTTGCAATACTAGAGCTGGACAAAGGATTTTAACCTCGTTATATCTATCAAAACTTTAGCAATTTCGTATGTACGCTGACTATTTACATACAGTCCGCAGTTTAGCAAAGCGATCGCATCCTCACTTCCACACCTCAAAGCCACGAGTAAAGTAAAGTTGTCTTCCATCCGCCATCTGCCACCCCCTTCACCCCATGCTTTGCGACTACCTGGTACAAATCCTGACGGCTCGTGTCTGATGTCGTCCAAGAAACGCCCCTAGAATACGCCCCAAACCTCTCCGCACGACTGAATAAAAAACTTCTGCTGAAGCGGTAAGATATGCAGTCAGTCTTTTCCTTCAAGCTGCGGGGTGCTTACAACAAGATGGTGCAACTGCCGACTGCTAAAGCGATCGCCTACAGTTAGACTGTCTTACTACTACTTGCTTGAGGCATCGCTTCAATGAGTGCCCGAAGCACCTTATTTACTGACTCCGGTGTTGAGAAAACTTCGGCAACATCCTCATCCAAAACAACGACTGTTAGCTTTGGCTTTCCACTTCGATTTGTAAAGCGGTTAGGCTTTGCTTTTTTGTAATGGAAGCGGTACTCTGACAAAAGCTCATCTTCAGAGTTTGAAGGTTGCTCAAAAAGCGTTTTGTTCATAATCTTCACGCTTCCTGCAAGTGGCGAGACGGGCACTAGGGTTCTTAATTGTCCAATTCTGCAAGAGCCACCTTTACACAATCCCGAACACCTTGCCAATCACGTTCTGATAACTGCCCAATGCAAACCAAGTTGGCAGAGGGAGGCAACGTTACAATGAAACTCCGAAAAACAGACGCAACCCTTAAACCTGCTGCTTGCCAATCCTGAAGCACGTAATCGGTTATGCCTAATGCAGTTGTCTGAGTCGTAATCAGCCCGACAATTACATCAGGGCGATTTGCATGATAGGTTGCCGAGGACAACACGACAGCAGGACGACGTTTAACACCTGTGACACCAGGAAAATCAACGGTGACAACATCACCTGGATTAAAGCTCACTCAGTGAACTCCTCGCTCTCAGGGTCGTCCGTTGCAGCATATTGTAAGGAAAAGGTAACTAGATCGAGTTGATCTTGCTCTGTCCATGTATCACTTTGATCAACAACATCAGCATTGTGCTGTACTAGATCATTGAGAATCAGTGTTGCCAAGCGTAACCGCTCTGTTGGTGACAAAGTGCGAATAACCTGGGTATAAATTTCTTGGATGGTGGTTGGCATAAGAAATCCTCCTGCCCCTCATCCTATATTTAAATCTATGGTTGTGTTCCCACCCTCACTTCCACACCACAGAATCACCAGTGAAGTAAAATTGTCTTCCATCCGCCATCTGCCACCCCCTCACGCCATGCTTTGCGACTACCTGGTACAAATCCTGACGGCTCGTGTCTACGATGTCGCCCAAGAAACACCCCTAGAATACGCCCCAAACCTCTCCGCACGACTGAATAACAAACTCCTGCTCAAACGGGAGGATATGCAATCAGTGTTTTCCTTCAAGCTGCGGGGTGCTTACAACAAGATGGCGCACCTGTCGCCGGATATGCTGGCGCAGGGTGTTATTGCTGCATCCGCCGGGAACCATGCCCAAGGAGTCGCCCTGGCTGCGCGTCAGCTTGGAACGCGATCGCTTATCGTCATGCCAGTCACCACGCCGCAAGTGAAGGTGGATGCCGTCAAAGCGCGTGGGGGAGAAGTTGTATTGCATGGCGATACCTACGACGATGCTTATGCTTTTGCCCGTCAGATGGAAGCGGAAAAAGGCTTAACCTTTATTCACCCCTTTGACGATCCTCATGTGATTGCCGGACAGGGGACAATTGGGATGGAAATTCTGCGGCAATGTCAGCAACCCATTCATGCTATTTTTGTGGCGATTGGCGGTGGTGGATTAATCGCTGGTATTGCGGCGTATGTAAAACGGTTGCGTCCCGATATTAAGATTATTGGCGTTGAACCCGTTGATGCCGATGCCATGTCTCAATCCCTGAAAGCCGGGAAACGGGTGCGTTTGTCGAATGTGGGTTTATTTGCCGATGGAGTTGCAGTGCGGGAAGTCGGGGAAGAAACCTTCCGTCTGTGCCAAGAGTACGTCGATGAAATCATTCTGGTGGGTACAGATGACACTTGTGCTGCAATTAAAGACGTGTTTGAGGATACGCGATCGATTTTAGAACCCGCGGGTGCATTAGCGATCGCAGGTGCGAAAGCCTACGCCGAACGGGAGCAAATCGAAGGACAAACGCTAGTTGCTGTTGCCTGCGGTGCTAACATGAACTTCGATCGCCTCCGGTTTGTCGCAGAACGAGCAGAGTTTGGCGAACGCCGGGAAGCCATTTATGCCGTCACAATTCCCGAACAACCGGGCAGTCTCCGCAAGTTTTGCGAATGTCTTGGCAGACGCAATCTTACTGAGTTTAGCTATCGCATTGCTGATGAAAAAGAAGCCCAGATTTTTGTCGGCGTGCAAATTCAAAACCGTGCCGATGCTGCAAAGATGGCAGAAAGTTTTGAAGCTTGCGGGTTCAAAACCCTTGACTTAACCGATGACGAGCTGACCAAATTGCACTTACGTCACATGGTTGGCGGACGTTCTCCCCTCGCTTGCGATGAATTGCTTTATCGCTTCGAGTTTCCCGAACGTCCCGGCGCATTAATGAAGTTCGTCGGTTCTATGAGTCCCAACTGGAATATTAGTATGTTCCACTATCGCAACAATGGCGCAGACTACGGGCGAATTGTCGTAGGGATGCAAGTGCCTCCCCGCGAGATGGAAGAGTGGCAAGCATTCCTCGATACCCTCGGTTATCGCTATTGGGATGAAAGCCAGAATCCCGCCTACAAGCTGTTTTTGGGACAGGAAAATTGTATCCCGCTCTCGCCCTATCGCTAATACACCTAATACACAATAGGGCTTACGCACCAACCCGTTACGGTTGCATCTTTGTTTCCTTTTCGGCTTCTGCGTAAGTCCTGAATATCTCAAACCAAGTTTGAATTAACTCTAGAGTAGCCCAGGAATTATTGAAGCTTAAATCCTTTAGCTGCTAATTGCTTGCGGAGACTTTGAATAATTACAGAATCAAGGGTATTTTTGCTACTACTAGCACTAACCTGGCGCTGTTTTTCAACATATTCGCTACGTTTTTGATATAAGTCGCGAATCGTTTTTTGAATTGTCTCCCTTTCGGCCTTCTTCGCTGCTACATATTCTTGCTTTTGAGCTAAAGTCATCCCTTGCATAGCTTTCGGCAAAGCATTATTCGGTAATTTCTCAAGGCTAACGATTCCCTTATCGAGAGCATCAATCAAATCCCAAGAAGCATTGTTGTAATAGGCAGAAGCTTTGGAGTTACCGCGCATAGCCAAATTCATGCCGGAGTTACTATCTTCAATCGTCTGACGCTGTTGTCCAACTTCTCCTTCTGCACCATAGGGAATGTAAGTTTGATTGAGCTTATCATTCCAAGTAGCAATTTGCTCATCGTAAGGAGACTTAATAAATTCAGTTTTTTCGTCTTGATTAATATTGAAGTGGCTACCTTGTGCTAAATTAGCTCCTGAAGCCCAAAGTTGTCGCTCCCGATCTTCTGATAAACCACAGTAGATAGTATTCACTAAAGTATTTCCCTTAGCAGCGAGATCGACTGCTTCACGCCAAACGATCGGGCCTTGATCGAATGATTCATTACCTGCAATAAAAATAACTCGAAAATCTGCTTTATCTTTACTCCAATTTAATTCTTTTACGGCTGAGCGGATTACCCAGCCAGCATATTCTTGACCGCCGTTGGTTTGGATACTAAATAGCTTTTCTGAAACTAAATCTAATTCTGGAGTAAATCCAGTTAAAAGTCTGACAAAACCTTCTTCTGAGGGTAAATTATCATTTCCATAATGGTATAAAGCAACTTCTAATTCTGGGACTTCGCCATCTTTGGTTACTTTAGTTAAAGAGTTGACAATTTGCCAAAGTTGGGTACGAGTTTGGTCTATGAGTCCATCCATACTATTACTAGAATCTAAAAGGATGGCGATCTGAATCTTAGCTTTAGCAAATGCTTTGGTGGGAAAACATAGAATGCTCAAGGTTAGAGCTGTAGCGAATAAAATCCGAGTTATTTTCTGCATATATTTTTTAATTGCTGGATAAAAGAGTATTTTCTGTTAATCTCAGCTAAATTTAGCCGATTGATATCTCTGTTGCAAAAAATGTAACAACAAGTACACGCAAAATCTAGCGATCAAACCTTTCTGGAAAGTTAAAGCGCTGAGTAGCGATTAGGGACATCAACCACAAGCAACGTCAACCGTTATTGGACATCACGACCAAAGGCAAGAATGGCTGCTCGGATCTTAAAACGAACAGCCATTATGCTCCTGTGAGATGAGGGTTACAGACAAAGACGATTGCGGAACGGTTGGGGTGCAAGAGACAAACGTCAGTGTCTTGGCAAATTTACATTAAGCCTTTCCCAAAAAATGCTTTCTGACCCAGATGGGGATAACTCGCGCCTCGTCGAGCGCTTCGACGAACTCTTGGGCGATCGCGCGATCCGAGGCAAGATTCTGACCGGAGATCAGCTCTCTGTCCTGCACAACAAAGCTTTGGTCGCTCGAACCATGCTCAACCCGACCGCCAGCGCTGGCTAGCGCATCGGCGACATAGAATGGCACCTGACCGTCGAGGATCTCCCGTTCAATCGGATATTCTTCTTCGTTCGAGAAGCTGGTCATGCGGTAGCCAGCATATTGCCAACCCGCAGCCGCCGCCTTCGCCGCCTCTCGATCGCCATCTACGAGAGCCTTCCGGTAGGCGGTGGTGTCCGGCAAAGCGGCTAGCATTGCCACTGAGCCGTGGGACAAGAAGGCGCTTGGCTTCGACGTTTTATGGAAGTAGCGCAGTATCTGTCCGAGATCCGGATCTTGCATTAAGTCATTCATCGGTGCATAACCACCGGGAACGTAGACACCGATGAAGCGATCCAATCCCTCTGACAACACTGCTTTTAATGTCTTCGGGTTCTGCATACTAGGGTAGGTGTCAACGAATGCGATCGCGTGTTGTAGCGCTTCGGGATCGTTGTCGAAGCGGGAGTCGTTGGCATGAGCAAGAATGACGGGTTTTTTGCCATCGGGTGTGGCAATGACCACCTCGTAGCCAGCTTCAATGAACTGCTGGACTGGCACGGTAAGGTCTTCTAGGGAGTACCCTGTGGGAACGACGCGATAATTTTTCAGTTGCAGTGTGTTCGTGCTAGAAGCCACCAGTAGCACGCGACCTAGGCTTTTTGCCGAGGAGGGTTGCTCCGGTAGGCTGGTGAGAGCTTTTGAGAACAGAGAGGTCATCATATTCTTTGTGGAGTTCATGGATATTTCCTTCATCAATGGGTTTGTCGAGTGCTGCACAGGTTGAAATCTAGAACCCCTATCCTGCTTGCGCGGGAAGTTACACAGGGGTTAGCACAGTGCAATTGGGGTTGAGATGATGGGGTAATAACCTTGACACAGCAAAATTGAGTTTTCATGTTCTCAAGAACATCGCTTACCGTATGGGCTTAGTCGCTGATGTTCCAGAGATTCGGTTGCGATCTGCGATAATGTCGTTCATCCAGCCAAATCGTCAATTCTTGCCTGTCGTCAAAGCGGATAGTGCGATCGCTTGCCGGATCGCAAACTCGCCAGTATTTGTTGCCAGCGCGATCGCTTTTTTGCTGGATTCGCGGTTCGCCAGCCGGTGTGTACCAGTCATTGACAAAAGCCTGCCACATCCCCTGTAGCTTTAAGCTGACTAACTTACTCACTTGGAGAGAGAGTTGTTCAAGCTGGTTGTAATTCCGTTTTTGTTGGAAGGTTCGCATAACTGAGACCGATTAACTTCAATAATTTCATCTTAGATTGTTTGTTTAACGAACAAACTAACTCATGATAGTTTGTCATTACAACAAACAACAGGGCAGATAGTTTCTTATGAAGACAAATGCCAACCAGAAAAAACTCACGACTGATGCCAGCCTGCTCAAGCAAATCAACTTCGCTCGGATTCTCAGTTTGCTACGCTATCACCCGCGCCTCAGCCGCGCCGAGATTGCACGCAGAACGGGCTTAACTCGTTCAACCGTTACCGTGATTACGGCAGAACTGATTGCAACTGGACTCCTGCGAGAAGGAAAGGAAACTGCATCTGGAAAAGAAGGCGGGCGTCCTGGGGTGGAGTTAGAACTCGATCCAGAGGGAGCCTTTTTTATCGGAGTTGCCCTTGGGGATGAAAATATCCGCGTCATTGAACTCAACCTGGCAGCACAAGTGACTCGTCGAGTAGAAGCATCCATGACCGCAGACACCGAGCCAGCAACCGTTACCCAGCAATTAGTCGAGTTGATTCAACAAGTTTGGCAGGCAAATCCAGACGGCGAAGCAAAATATCGGGGAATTGGCATCACGGTTCCAGGCTCTTTAAATCGGGAAGGAATTATCCTTCGTGCCCCTAGATTGCATTGGCAGAATGTGGACTTGCGACCTTATTTGAATCCTCATCTGGATGTGCCGTTGTTTATCGAGAATGATGCGAATGCAGGTGCGCTTGTCGAGACGTATTTGAGTGGCTCGATGCTCAGCCATAGCTTGCTCTACCTGTTTCTGGGTGTCGGGGTGGGGGCGGGAATGGTACTGAATAATCGTTTGTTACGGGGGGCGGGAGGCACTGCGAGCGAAGTTCGCGAACTGATGATTGACCCGCATAGTTCTCAGACATCCGTAGGGGGGCGTGCAGGGACGCTAGAAGCTTTATGCAGCAAGGTTGGGCTATTGAGTGCCTATCATCAACAAAGTGGAGAGACGATCGACCTGAATACGCTACTGTCTCGGTTGGAACAAGCGGATGCGATCGCGCAAGCGGTTGTGAAACAGTGGGGAATGTATCTGAGTTGGGGTGTACGAGGGTTAGTGGGTGTACTCAACCCGGAACGGATTGTCTTTGGAGGATCGCTGGCGGTGCTGGTGCCCTACGTGCAAGAGCAATTGGATGAGATGTTGCAAAATTGTCTGCCCGATAGAAGCGGATATGGCTTTGACAGTGCAGCTCGATTCCGGTTAGAGATTTCCCAATTTGGAGAAGATTCGGCGGCGATTGGTGGTGCAGTACTGGTTTATGAATCATTATTTCAGATGCCGGATCTGCTGCTGCTGCACTAATTATTCTGGATGAAGCTGCTAGCCAAGCCATTCTCGATCGCCTAAATGGGGTGAAACAGTCCTTATTTGCAAGCCTTGTTTAATAGTGGCTTGTGTCTTAGCAATTTGCGATCGCGCTTCCACCTCCTACCCCCTATACTGACGAGCAGAAAGATTGCAAGATTGGGTAAATACAAGGATAAGAAAAATTTTATGGAACCGAATGCAGAAGCGGATTCACTCAAGCGAGTGTTTGGATTGCCGACGCTGGTGATTTATGGGGTTGGGGATATTCTCGGTGCCGGAATATATGCAGTGGTTGGAAAAATTGCCGGACTTTCCGGCTCTTTGGTTTGGGTTTCTTTCCTGGTATCCATGACTGTTGCGGCACTCACTGCATTAAGTTATGCAGAACTCGGTAATCGAGTTCCCCAAAGCGGAGGAGTCGCTAGTTTCATCCACAGAGCATTTCGCCGGGATTGGCTCTCAATCTTGGTAGGCTGGTTGATGTTTTGTACCTGTCTTGTTTCAATGGCGACGCTCTCAAAAGCGTTTGCAGGCTATCTCAATGCTTTTGCTCCAGCGATTCCAGATTGGTTGATTATCCTGGCGCTATTTGCGGGTCTTGCATTTGTCAATTTTAGGGGGATGCAGGAGTCCTCAGCCTTAAATATTTTTTGCACGTCTCTTGAAGTTTCAGGTCTTCTGATTGTTATCTTTGTCGCCACCGTTTTCCTCATCGGGAACCCAGCAGGCGCAGCGAATCCGGTTCCCATTCCCGTCCCCAACGCACCACCGATTGGTTGGATAGCCGTGGTTCAGGGAGCAGCACTCGCCTTCTACGCCTTCATTGGGTTTGAGGATATTGTCAATGTTTCCGAGGAAGTGAAAGATCCCCAGCGCAATGTTCCCAGAGCAATTCTGCTTTCCCTGGGGATTGCCGGTATCATTTATGTTCTCGTTTCCTGGCTTGCCGTTCAGGTAATCAGTTCGGCGGAACTTGCCGCCTCGAAAGCTCCTCTTCTCGAAGTCGTTCAGCGATCGCAGCCAAATTTTCCAGCAGTCATCTTTTCACTGATTGCGCTGTTCGCCGTTCTCAATACTGCTTTGCTGAATTTTGTCACGGCATCGCGGCTGCTTTACGGAATGTCGCGGGAAGGACTGCTTCCAGCTTGGTTAGGAAAATTACATCCACGCCGCGCAACTCCTTACCGAACGCTGGTTGTCATTCTCCCGCTCGTGATTTTTCTCGCGCTTTCAGGTACACTTCAATTCCTAGCCGGAACAACTGCAACCTTGATTCTGGCAATGTTCTCTCTCGTCAACCTCTCACTGCTAGTCATTAAACGGCAAGAACCCCGAACCACTGGGTTTCAGGTTCCTGCTGCGATTCCGGCTTTAGCACTAATTTCCAACTTAGTTCTGATTGCCTTTGCCTCTCGTGAAAGTCACATTTTGGCGTTAGTGTTTACAGGTTTAGGCATTCTCATCATTTTAATTCGCAATGCTCTTAGCAGGAGATTACCAAGCTCCTAACTTTATCTGCGATACAGCTTGATCGCATTCAGTTGAAGGATAGAATGCGATCGCGAAATTAGATTTCAAACTGTGAATCTAGCAGTCACACTTTACTCTTTAAGTCTTGGTCATACCTGCAATCTCTATAAGTTCCAATTAGAACCTCTAATGATTAGCTTTTATTTGATTACAACTTGTAGTTTATGTCGCATACATAGCTGTCTAACGGTTCAAATCAGCGACGGTAGATAACCCTGAACTCAGCACCATCAGATATCAACTGCCCGCTGCATTTGAATTGTTATGTGACCTTTTAGGATGAAATGATCGCTTTTAACTCTTCAACCGTCAAAGCAGGTCTCTTTCGGTGTATCATCCTGTGGCAATTTGCACAAAGCACTCTAACATCTTTAATACTTGTTTTAATCTCTTCATCCCACTCACATTCAGAACGTTCAGAAAGTGGATTTAGATGATGACATTCGATGTAACCGAATCCAAGTTCCCCATATTTTTTTTGATAATTGAAACCGCAAACCTGACAAGTGTATCCATAAAGGGCTTTTGCACTTTTTACCAAGTTGGGATTTCGACTAAAAAAACTGCGCTCTGCAGACGTTCGGCTTCCTTCAGCATATTCTTCTTTATATTTGGAAGTCCTACTACTTTCCTGCTCTTGATACTTGTCGCTTTTAAGAATAAGGCTGCTTAAATAACCTTCTACTCCGTTAACCTGTTCAAGTCTGTCGCTGCGTACTCTATAGACATTGCCACTTGGTCTGAATTTTGAGTCATAGCCAACATGACTCTTAAAAACTTGCCATGTCAAAGAAATTAATTCAGTATCAAAGAAAAAAATATATGGAAATTTGGCTTCCCCCCACAATGCTATAGATAGCTCGTGCATCTGATGCTTTTGGAAAACTTTTACTATCCCTAAGGCTGGTATTTCTCCAGCGCCACCTGTAGTTTTGATTAGGAGCATAGCGTCACCTACCTTTAAAGTTTTAATGACACTGTTTGCTCCTGATGGTACTCCCCAGCAATTAAAGCGACCAGAGGGAAATTTACTTTGTAATTCTTCTAAAAGTGCAGCTTTATACTGCTCATTATTGGGAACACTCTGTCCAACAAGTGAGATGGGAACCTGACTGAACACAGTTTTGGGAAAGTCTCTTGTTGCACCTTTCAAGCCTACATCGTGAAAGAAAAGTTCCATAGGTTCTACTCAACTTTTCTGATATGTATTCTTCCCTAGAACTTATGCCACATAACTATGTATTTAACGTCAGATCTGCTGTATAACACCTTTGCCTTTCAAGATTATCCATCAGATTTGCTGGATAATACCCTAGTTTTAAGGGATAAAACAGAAACTTTGCAGCTTAAGTTTGGGATCTTGGGCGTTATTCGTCATTTTTGCTAGATACCACCCCTTATATTAGTCTTATCCAACATTAACCTATGTCGCAACCTACCACGCCGATGCGGCTTTGCCGTTAGCTGGAGGCCGAGCCTTCGCGGAGTATGCCAAGGCGGAGCATGAACGAGTGCGATCGTCCTTTGCTGTAAGCCAGGTTGAACTTATCACATTCTTACTTGTGAATCAGTAGGTAACGTGAAACCAAACATAACTCGATCGAGCGATCGCATTCAGTTGAAAGATAGAATGCGATCGCGAAACGTTCTGGTGCAGCATGGTTGTTAGGCAGTGCTATTAATATGCGCGACCATCTTTGTGCGTTAAAGCCCATTCGCCATTCGGCAATTGTGTTGCTTTGAGATCGTCATTTGGGAATTCCACCTCATCTCCCTCAGTGCGATCGCCAATTTCAAGATAGGTTACATTTTCCTGGGATCGGTTAATCAGTTGATGGGCGATACCTGTGCCTGCCTGAAATCCATAGCAGTCACCGGGATGCAAAACGAATTCCTCTTCGCCGAGTACCAGCGTTGGGTTGCCCTCCAATACCAGGATAAATTCTTCTTGCTTTGAGTGGCTGTGAGCAAGAGCAGAAATTGCGCCGGGTGAGAGATGGGTCAAATTAACTCCAAAATGAGTCAACCCAAAATACTCACCCAGTTTTCGCTTTTGTCGTCCCTGAACAAGGGAAGCATAAGGTTCTGGGTATATTGTCTTACCGCTCGGTGCTGAAATCGATTCAGATGAAATTGGCGATTGTTTCATAACTCACCCTTCCTTGTTAGGTTAATGGCGTAACAAGCCAAAGCTTGCTTTACTTTTCCCGTATCGTCAAACCATAGCACTTCAGTTACTATGCCCCGATGCCCTCGGTAATAAAGCGTGATGCTATCTACACAATGCTCATTTATCCACCCGTTATTTCTCTCGGCTTGCTATTAGATACCCCACGTATTATCCCAGCTATAGCACTCTTGAATCAGTTGATGTACCGCAGCATCTGCGGTTGAAAATGTACCGCAATTAGTTCTTTTTGTTCCAGATGCCGCATGACCCACATCTTGATACAACACAAACTGACCGTTCTTAGAGTGAATAGACAGCGCGATCGCAACGCCATTTGTATACTGTTTCCACAAGCTAACAAATGAAGCTCCTTGTGGTATCAGATTTACATCTTCGACATCACAAATCCATTGCCGTTGTTGCAATTCTGTCCACCTATGTTCCTCTATCATTACATTCCATGCTCTTATCGTATTTGAGTTGTACTATTGCCTAAACAAACACTAATTGAGCCAAAACTCTACTAGACACGGATTCTAAACCACGACCTACAAGAACGAACGGGCGATCGCATTAAGTTGAAGGATACAATGCGATCGCGAAATCAACACATCTGCACTTAGAGCTTCTTAAAGTACAGCAGATTGCAGGTATATAGAGTACATTGAGGTCAGTGCATGAACAGGTAGAATGAAACCTTACTCCATCGACTTTCGAGAAAAAGTAGTCAAAGCATACGAACAAGAAA
>NZ_JAMPKB010000088.1:0-20637 GCF_039961925.1 Trichocoleus sp. DQ-U1
ACACTGAGCAGTTGATTGTTGATGCCTTGCGTAACTCAGGGAACTTGACAGTTTCTCTCGTTGCCGAGGTGAATGGACAAATCGTTGGTCATGTTGCTGTGTCCCCGGTTTCCATTTCCGATGGGAGTCAGGATTGGTATGGACTCGGTCCGATCTCTGTCGCTCCGGAACATCAAGGCATTGGAATCGGGTCACAGCTTATGAAGCAGGCGTTGGCTACTCTACGCGAGCTTGGTGCAGGTGGATGTGTATTGCTTGGCGAACCAAAATACTACAACCGTTTTGGTTTCAGGAGCCAGCCAAATCTTGTTCTACCCGATGTCCCACCCGAATACTTCCAAGCGATTTCGTTCGGCGCACGGATACCCAGTGGAGTTGTCTCATTCCATGAGTCATTTAGCGTACAGAGCTAACAGTGCTATTACAAGATCCAGCTCTCGTGTGCCTCTAGCAAGATGTTATGAAATTTTCCTTGCGTTTGAATTTGCTCATAGCTATATGCACTTAAGCAATCGGTGACAGCCAAGGAGAACAGATGTCAGAAAGTACGCCAAACTCAGAAATGCTATATCGAACTCTCGGCAGTACAGGAGAGCGCGTTTCTGCGATCGGACTCGGTGGCTGGCACATCGGATTGAAGAACGTTGATGAGCAACTGGGTATCCGGATTGTTCGCGCTGCGATCGATCGTGGCATCACTTTTATGGATAACAGTTGGGATTACAACGGTGGAGTCAGCGAGATTCGCATGGGGAAAGCGCTCTTGCATGGCTACCGAGACAAAGTATTCCTGATGACGAAAATTGACGGTCGCTCCAAGAAAGAAGCTGCAAGACAGCTAGACGAATCACTGGAACGTCTGCAAGTTGATTGCATCGATCTCGTCCAGCACCACGAAATCCTTCGCTTCGAGGACCCGCATCGAGTTTTCGACCCAGAAGGGGCAAATGCCGCTTTGATAGAGGCGAGGGAAGCTGGCAAAGTCCGATATATTGGCTTCACCGGGCACAAAGACCCCCAGATTCATCTGCATATGCTGGAAGTTGCAGCCAGCTATGGGTTTAAGTTTGATGCGGCTCAGTTGCCGCTGAATGTGATGGATGCCCACTACCGAAGCTTTGCGAAGTTGGTTGTGCCAGAACTGGTTAAACAGGACATCGGCATTCTGGGGATGAAAAGCATGGCAAACGGGATTCTGTTACGGTCAAATACGGTAACGCCAATTGAGTGTCTGCACTATGCATTGAATCTGCCGACATCGGTTGTGATTACGGGAATTGACAGCATGGAGATTCTGGATCAGGCGTTTGAGGCGGTGCGGACATTTCAGCCAATGAATGACGAGCAGGTGCGATCGCTGTTAGCAAAAACGGCAGAAGCCGCATCGCGCGGCGAGTTTGAGCCATTCAAAACTTCATCAATTTTCGACAGCACTGCCCAGCATCTAGATTGGCTGGGAGAGGAACCACAGCGCATTCAGCAATTGATGCCAACGTGATCGAAGACGCGATCGCAAGTTTATTGCTATTTCTCAAGATCGCAACCCTACATCTGTTTCAGTAATGCAGACAATTTTGTGACTAGCCACTCCTGTTCAACGAGCCGTAATCTGGAGCCAATCATATAGTCTTGATAACGGGTACGGATGATACACAACCGCTCATGTTGATAGCGCAATAGCACCACATACCTCTCATCGAACAGTTCGATACGAAGAACATCGGACAGGGGTAGGTGTACCCAACGTCGGCGAAATGGGGTAAACAGTTGTAATCGCAACGCTTGAGGATCGATGACAATCTCTACAACCGTCCATTGCAAATGATAGCTTTTAGATCGACAGCTTTCATCAAAGCGGCTATTTTAAACACCTTCCTATAAGAATCACAATTTGCTTGATGGCAAGTCTTGCTTCTCGCTCAAATCAATAGCAAATGTTAACTCTAATTGTGCTTTATCATACTTTTTGGCTAATTACCCAGTAATATCTCCTATTAAATTAGTCATAGAGCCAGTCCTAACCGGAGATAGAAAACCCTTAATAAACTAAAGAATATCCTAGTAGAATACCCTGATTTATAAGGTGCAGTTTATGACAATAGAAAATCCTCAAGACAATCGGCAAGATGAGGTTAAATATGACCCTCAAGATAATCCTGGAAGCGAAACAACTGTACCAACCACAGAAGAGGGGGACACTCCGCTTGATGAGAGATATCGTATGACGAGTCAACAAGCCGATTCTGAAACCAGTCCCGGTGCGGAACCTGAAGCTCCAGGAGCTTCTCCTAAGGTGGTAGGCGCTCCGAATCAAGGAACTGATTCTCGTTAAAAAGATTAAAGATTCCTGAAAATTAGGCAAGTCTTTGATGAAAATGAACTGCTCGGCTCGGTTCTATCCCGCTGCTCCAAGGATTCTGGGTTGAGAGCTAGATTTAGCGATCGCAAAACCAAACACGTATGCGATCTCAGCTAACTTTGTAGGTTGGGTTGAGGGAAGAAACCCAACTCAAGGTTTGTCTGTTGAGTTTCGCCGCTCTATACAACGAACTGAAGTGCTAGTTGCTCTGACTGAAATGCTGCTTCTGGCTTGTGTATTTCGCCCTAGTTGTGGCTGATGGCGATCGCGAGTGAAGCTAGTGGAAGGGGAGAGGTTGATAACCACAGTAATTGTTCTAAGAGATTCACCGAGAAATTAGAAAAGAGTAATGCATCCATGCCGAATCAAGCAAGTGAGCCAAATCAAGAAGTTGGCGCATCTCAACAGGCTCAAGTTTTTGCATTCTCCGATGCAGGTGGAAGTGCTGTTTTAGATGCAAACATTGCAGCAGGAGTCAGCACAAACCCAGAGGGAGAAGCGATCGCTCATCCCATTGCTTCTAATTTCTCATCCACAACCAGGACCACAGGCGATGCCTAAACTGCTGGAGCTTCAACGATTGCAGGCTCTTATGCGGCAGATGGCGAGCAGTCGGAAAAAGGTCGGGTTAATCTTCACAACAATCCCGACGTACCCAGTAGCGATGCTCAAGGAACGCTACCCGATACTGACCCAATTCAACTTCCGATCGATCCTGAAGTCAACCATCCGGAATAAAAGTTCGGGCTTTTCTTCCAAATTTTATCAGTAAATAAGGATGCTTTTTCTTGTGCCGATATTAACAGTTGAACGTTACAAATCGAATCTTTAGATATAGGTAGAATTCAATCCTAACGGTAGACAATACCAGCAAATCTACTCGATAGCATGAAATCAAAACAACGTCATTGAGAACGATTCACTATGAAAAACTCAACCATCAATACTGCTAAAACCCCTACGGTCGCTCCAGCATATAACGGTTCCGATCGCAATGCCTGGATTTTTGGCTGGAACCCACAGCAAGAGCTATGGAACGGTCGCCTAGCAATGCTGGGTTTTGTTGCCTATCTTCTTTGGGATATGGCTGGTTATAGCGTTCTTCGGGATGTACTCCACCTCGTTCGCTAGAAGTTGAATGGTCAGTTAGAAGCTGTCTGTATTTCTCCAACAGCAGCAAAACACTTGTTTAGCCCACACCCAAAATTTTAAAAAACCAAAATACTGCCATGCAAACATCAACATCGCAAACATCAACATCTTCAGTTTCTTCAATTCGTTACGCTGCTCTAATCCTAGGTCTCCTTTTCTTGTCACTTGGCTTAGCTGGATTTATGCCTGGTTTTGTCACTCCTTCTGAGAACTTTACCTCCGAACCAGGTTTCGGCTATATATTCGGAGTATTCCCCACCAACTATTTTCATAATGCAATTGGCGTTTTAGTGGGTGTTTGGGGAATTGCGGCATTTACTAGCTTAAGCGGAGCAATTGTGTTCAATCGCATCTTCGCTATCCTTTATGCAGCAGGTGCTATTTTAGGATTGCTGCCCTTTGCAAATACGCTGTTTGGGCTTACACCACTTTTTGGAAATAATATCTGGCTCAATGCTCTAACTGCTGCGATCGCTTTCTACTTTGGATTTGTGAAGTCAGCAGAAATCGCTATGCCAAGTTCATCGAATGCTCAACCTAGCGCGTAACCAGAATACCTTCTCGAAGTAGAGACAGTGTTCTAATGCTTACGGCTGGAAATTATTTCATCTGCCCTCCTTGGCTTTGATTCTGTAATGCAAAAGTAGTCCTTGTGGGACTACTTTTTTTGCGCTGGTTTCAGTATCAATGCAAGAGATAGCTTTACGTCCTTGAATCACTCAACTGACGATCGCGCAACGTGTAACTTTAAGAAAGCCCCCGATAACAACGAGGGTTCTGAGTATAAAGTTGCACAGGACGTTAATTAATCTCTGCGTGAGGAGAAAAAGCTATCATGAGTCGTTCCCCACTCTTCGACAACTTAGCACGTGCTATCCGCATTGCTCGCTATTGCCAAGAGCAAAATATCTCCACCAACGAGGGAATTGAGCGAATTGCATCTCTAGAGGCATTGATGGCGGTACGGCGCACGAATCGGCGCGAATTTCTTACTGATATGGGCAAGCTGAGTGCGATCGGCGCGACAATAGGAGTAGGCTCAGGATTGCTTCACCGTACCCTCGCAGCTCCTGTACCAGCAAATGTAAAAGTTGGAATTGTGGGGGCTGGTTTAGCCGGACTTGCTTGCGGGTACGAACTGAAGAAAAACGGGATTAACGCTACCGTATTTGAAGCAAGCAATAGAACTGGCGGTCGCTGTTATTCTCTGGGAGGCGATTTTGCTGGGAATGTTAATTTTCCCGGTCAGGTTGTGGAAAGAGGCGGCGAGTTTATTGACAACTTGCACAAGACAATGCTGGGATACGTGCGGGAGTTTAACCTCAAGACAGAAGATTTATCAAAACAACCAGGAAAAGTTTTTTACTATTTCAACG
Source organism: Trichocoleus sp. DQ-U1 (assembly GCF_039961925.1). NCBI lineage: Bacteria > Bacillati > Cyanobacteriota > Cyanophyceae > Leptolyngbyales > Trichocoleusaceae > Trichocoleus > Trichocoleus sp. DQ-U1. Next base: position 4,888 of record NZ_JAMPKB010000088.1, read on the forward strand.
GTCAGCGCTATTCAGAGTCAGTGGTTGTGGATGAATTCCGCAATTTTGTTGCCGCTATGCGTACCGACTTGCGATCGCTTTCTGCACAGCCCACCGCCGACAATTATACTGATGCTGACAAAAAGCTCGACTTGCTCAGTCTGCGAGACTATCTAGATAGCCGTAATGCCGGAAACCTAATCAAAGGTGTTATCAAAGCTGCTTATATTGCCGAGTACGGTTTAGAAATTGACCAGCAAAGCAGCCTCAGTTTTCTCTTTTTCATTCACGCCGACAAGCGCTCGAAGTTTACACCCTTTGGTGTCTTCAGCGACGAGCGCTATCACGTAATTGGCGGTAATGAGCAAATTGTTGAAGGTCTGCGTAACCGACTGCAAGGACAAATTAACTATAACAAGCAGTTAATAGGAGTTCGTTTTGATAGTGCAGGCAAAGTAGAATTAACATTTAATGATGCCTCATCTGCCAAATATGATGCAGTTGTCTTTGCGATTCCCTTCTCAACTTTGCGCCAAGTTGATTTAAAGGGTCTTCAACTGCCTGCCGAGAAACTATTTGCGATTAATAATTTGCGCTATGGAACCAACGCTAAGATGATGGTTGGCTTTAATAGTCGCCCTTGGGTTGCTCTTGGCAGTGACGGCTCATCCTATTCAGATTTATCAAATCATCAAAACACTTGGGAAACAAACCCACAAAATGCAACTAATAATAGAGCAGTGCTGACCGACTACTCTGGTGGAAATCGAGGCAAAAACATTAATCCTAATCAAGTTCAGCAGGAAGCAGGGGCTTTTCTCAACGACCTTAACCGCGTTTTTCCTGGCACTTTAAAGGCAGCCACACGCAACGGCAATAATTTTTTAGTGCATCTAGAACACTGGCCTTCTAACCCCCTATTCCAGGGCAGTTACACCTGCAATCACCCCGGTTATTTCACAACAATTGCAGGTAATGAAGGTAAACCGTTTAAAAATATTTACTTTGCTGGCGAACACGCTAACTCTTTTTACGAGTGGCAAGGTTTTATGGAAGGTGCTGCTTTATCAGGTATCGATGCTGCCAAGAGAATACTTAAGACTAGAGTTTGATGTTGCACAGGTCCAGTCCCATGCCCATTGAAAGGGTACACCTACTCGTTGGGCAGCTTGTTCATCTTTCGGGTGATCGCTTACATACAGCGAATTTTGCTGCGATCATACCTCCTGCTGTGCTTGAATTTCATCGAGCAACATCTCGTCAGAGTAGGATTTTTCCCATTCACCCTGAAGTTTGAGCCGCACCGACTGCGCGCCACCACTGGGCGTACAAACGACCCAGTAGGTATCCTCCTGCCCTTTAACCTGCGCCGCATCCCGGTTTTCTGCGTTGTTGTCAAGCCCAGAATAGGCTTGAATGCACGTCCAGGTAATGCCGTCGCTATCTGTAATCTCTCGTTCCATGAGTATCCTCTCTTGTTACCGTGCTTCTGTCAGGTTGGGAGCGATCGCTTCTTGATGTTGTGCGATCCAGTCCCATGCCCATTGAAAGGGTACACCTATTCGTTGGGCAGCTTGTTCGTCTTCGGGGCGATCGCCTACATACAGCGAATTTTGCGGAGTATGTTTGTGTCTGACCATTGCTAGCTGCAACATACCCGATTGCGGTTTGCGGTACTGTCCAGACCACTTGGTTTGGCTGTGGTTATGAACATTGTGATGAGTGACGCGGAAACATTTTTTACCCTCAAAGTCTGGGCAAAAGTAAATTTCTCTCAACTCAGGGAATAACTCAAGCGTGTATTGCTGTTCCTGGATGCACCGTTGCATAGACTTATGACCTGCGGCAACTCCACCTTGGTTGGTGATGCCAACAATAATCCAATCATCTTTGTAGGCGCGAATGGCAATATCAGCACCTTCAATAATGCGTTGATCTTTGGGATGTTGGAAGTATTGCTGTCCGCTGAGTGGTTCGCGGAGCGTGCCATCCATGTCTATTAGTAATAAGCCCATCGTTCCTTGATGAAATTCCCTGTGTTATCAGATATCTTAAGCTGCGATTCATTTTTTATCCTCTAGCTAATGGTATGCACTGAGTAAGAGCGATCGCCATATCAACCTATCTTCCAACTAAGTGAAATATTAAATTAATGTGTTATTCAAAATACAAAGGCGAGGGAAACTGTTTTTTATAAAATGTGATAATTCTCACGTTTGGTTCTCTATAACTTATCTATAAATCATTAGATAAATCATCCTAAAGATAAAGTTAGAAATCGATAATTTGCTATAGCGTTAACTTGAGTTAACGGAAGATGTGCGGCGCGAACTGCAATTCGTACTGGTTGATTCCGCTGAGGATGTATTGACAGCAACCCGATCGCCCGTAAAGCGAACAGAACTGATGTTGATTAGCTAAATCTTTTGAGCAAGGGGACGATTTAGTGAAAGCAATAGCCGGATTGGTTGCGAAGCCTACACCATACCTGTACTCAGGTTGGTGCAGGAGATGTCACCAAGAACTCACGGGCGAACAGTTACTCCACTGGGCAGGAAACTCATCTAACCGCAAGGTGGGATGCGAGCGCTGTACTGGGAGCTGTAGGGTTAGCGGTACTGGCGGTGTCAGTGTCTAACACCAGTAAGCTCATCTAGCCTAGACAGGTTGCGAGATAACGGCTTTCATGAACTTTCATCAATATTGAGCTGCGAGAGCAGCTAGAGAGAAGCGATCGCTTCTTCCTCTAACAACAACTCTCAACCGTTCTTAGTGCCTAGCAACCTAGCGTACTCGCCCTGGATGATTTGATAACACTCACACGAAACCGCTTCCAATTCTTCCCGATTCAGGATGGTAACTTTGCCACGAGTGTAGCGAATCAGTTCTGCCTGTTGAAGAGCGTTAGCCACCTCCGTGACACCCGCACGTCGTACACCCAGCATCTGGCTCATAAATTCATGAGTCATGGGCAACTCCTTTGACTCTACACGGTCACAGACGAGCAGCAGCCAACGAGCCAGTCTCCCCTCCAGATAATGGAGGCGATTGCAGGCAGCATTTTGGGAAACGAAGGCGTGCAGCGCCTGCATGTAGCGCAGTAGCAGACTTTGCAGTGAACCACCCCGCTGAAACTCGGTTTTCAGCACGCTTACCTTCATCCTCATGGCAGAGTCTGGTACCTGCACCATTGCGATTGTAGTGGCGATGTTATCTCCCAAAGCGGCGGGGAGACCGACCACTCCGTCATTTCCCACTAAGGCAACTTCGACCATCGAGCCATCTGCCATCGTGGTGAGGGAAGAAACGATTGCCCGATCGGGGAAATAGACGTATTTAATTGGTTCACCAACCTCGTAAAGGACTTGTTTAAAAGAGAGCGGGACGTGCTCTAGATTGGGAACAAGGCCTTGGTACTCAGCATCTGGCAGAGCAGCTAGCAGTTGATTGACTGGCTTGGGTGAGGCTTCGGACATCGGGTATTAGGAATGTTCTAGGGTTGAGCCGTTGCAAGAAACAACTGACGGCATCGGGAGAAGTATTTAGACCCTAGTCCGAATGTCTTGAGGTGTTAATTGACCAGGAACTGAAAACCTGGCTCATATATGCTAGCGAATTAAAATTCTGTGCCGCCTATACCGCTTGCGGTATAGGCGGCACAGACCTAAGAGGTGGGGGTGTGGAGGGTTGCGATCGCGCGATCGCCAGCTGCTGTAAAGCGTTAGCAAAGCCTTCCGAAAAGCGCTCCGCAAAGCTTATATATAGCGGTTCTCACTCTTAGTGCAATATACACTCGGAACCTCACCCCCATCCCCTCTCCGTAAACGGAGAGGGGAGAATATTGAACCCCTCTCCGTTCGCGGGGAGAGGCAGAGGTGGGGTTAAACCTTACTGCATCCAATAGAGAATTGCTAGATGCCAACTGTTCTAAACTCGCGCCTTCAGCCAATCAACAATCGTGGGAGGAAGGTCTCGCTGCACCTTACTGCTCACATACATCCCGATATGCCCGACTGGGAAGGAGCGCACGGTATAGTCTTCGCTCCCGATATACTTCTCAAGAGCCAAGGAAGAAGCCGAGGGAACTAGATGATCTTGCTCGGCATAAATGTTCAAAACTGGGATGCAAATCTTCTCCAGATTTACTCGCTTCTTGCCAATCTCGATCTCGCCTTTGATGAGTTTGTTTCCCTGGTAGAAATCCTTCATAAACTGTCGATAAGCTTCCCCAGCTTGGTCAGGACTATCAAAAATCCACTTTTCCATGCGGAGAAAGTTGAGCAACTTGTCCTCATCGATAGTATCCAGAAACTCAATATACTTCTGAATTCCTAACTGAAATGGCTTTAGCATCAAGAACTCTAAATTCATGAAGTCGCCAGGGATATTACCCAGAGTATCTACCATTAAATCCACATCCAGAGCTTGTGACCCCAGAGTGCTTCCACCCCAAACATTGAGCAGTCCCTCATGGGTGTGAAAATCCACTGGAGTGACCATAGTAATTAGGTTTTTCACCTTCTCCGGGTAAATGGAACTGTAGCAGAGACTGAAAGCGCCTCCCTGACAAATTCCTAACAGGTTGATTTGCTCTAGATTGTAGCGATCGCGTACTACGTCCACACAGTTATTGATATAACCATTGATGTAGTCGTCAAGGGTCAAAAAGCGATCGCCTCGACTCGGATATCCCCAGTCAATCAGATAAACATCCATACCAAGCTTGAGCAAGTTAGCAACAAGCGATCGCCCTTCCTGTAAATCGACGATGTAGGGACGGTTAACGAGAGCGTAAACAATCAGGATGGGGATGTTCAGTGAAGGCTCCACCTTGGGAGTGAAGCGGTACAGCACCACCTTATCTTCGCGGTAAACCTCTTCCTTGGGTGTCACCCCAATCTGAATGTCCTCCTCGCGCAGGTGACTTAAGTTATGGGCACCCTTAAACAGTTTTTCGGTTAGCTCGGTAAACTCGTGCATTGCATCCTCAAGACACTTCGCGGCGTTGGGATTGTGCTAAAGCTTTTTTCAGGCTTTTAATTTCCTTCCGCAGTTCGTAGATGCTGTGGTGCATCTCATCGACTTCGCTGCGAGTTGGCAAGTCATTCATCTTCAGAAACACTTCCATCAGCTGTTGCTGGTGGAGCCTGTAGGTCATGGCTGCATTCAAGAACTTACCCTGGATCTGAAGGGCATTTTCTGAACGGAACGTCTGTGCGAATGCTTGGTCAAATACCTTACTCCAAACTTGCTGAAACTGCCGCCAGTTCTGAAGCGTTTCGCCTTTTTCCTGGGAAGATGCCAATCGCACCAGATGCTCAAAGGCTCTCATCCAAACATCGATCAGCACTAACTGATAGTCAAAGCTTGCTTTATAGAAATTTGTCCAGGCATCAAAGCTTTTCAGCAGTTTATTGTTGAACTCACGGGTATATCCCAGGCTTGGGCTTAAAAGAAAGTTGCCAAAGGTCTGTTGATAGTCCCAGTAGAGGTTGGTGGACGGCGACGTTGCATTGTCGCCGCTCATCGCCTGAGTCGCCATCTCTAGTGGTTGCCGCAGTGGTTCTGCCCAAAATTGACCTAAGTTTTGCAGATTCTTTTCGTAGATTTGCCACAAATCAGCGTAATTGTTGAAGACGGGTTGCCAATCCTTGCCCAATTCAACCAAAAAATTTCTGTCCTTACTGGAGCTGGTCAATCTCTCCAGGAAACGCACAAAGACCGCCTGAGTGTCCAAAAGCGGCTGGGCGTCCTTGACCTCTGCGCGAGCATTGACGAGTGTTTCCGGAGTTGTAACAGACCTCATGAGATCGAACCAGCTTTTCCACATTTTCTCCGTCTCAACCCATATATTCACCAGCTTCTCGGATTGCTCTAGCCAGGGAGTATCGTTTCTTTCCATTGCCTTTACTCAACGATTGGTGACATTAATGGGCAATCATCTGAATTCCTTGTACTTTTAGCTCAAGATGGATTCCCCAGATGTATACCAAAAGAGGTTGAAGTAAATAAAACTGCTAGTAAGGCTTTGCCTGGTTTTCTGGCATGATGAACCAACTCAAAAAAGCCCAGAAACCAAGGCGGTATGTCTTGGAAGCTTGGATGCGATCGCATCCAAGAGCGCAGTCAGCACCCCAGCGATTGTCCAGAACCATTCCATTCGATGCTCCTCAAAAACTCAAAGCTTGCTCGGCGACATAATTAAGTAGAAACCTCATTGACAAATTAACAGTATTTTCAAATCTTATGATTTTACTAAGATTTTGGATTCCAATACTCGTAGAATTACGGAGGCGTTCAGCGGTTTTGTTGAAATAAATCCAATTAATCTTTTAGATCGTATTAAAGAAAAAGAGAATTTATCTCCTGTGAGAGATGCAGAGCAATCAAGTCCTGCAATTGACTCTGAAGAGTGATTGGCTTAGACCTACTCTCCAGAACGCATGCATCCTGACTCTCTCGATGGCAAATCAACAAATACAACGCCCCGGATGGATACAGAGCTATTTCAAGCACTTAAAGCTGGTCAATCCTCTGCTCTGGGCACTCTCTACGACCGCTATGGCGCTCTTGTCTATGGGTTAGCATTAAAAATTTTGCAAAATCCCCAAGAAGCAGAAGACCTCACTCAAGAGATTTTTCTGCATCTGTGGCGTACTAATACTTACGATCCCGCTCGTGGTTCTCTTAGCAGCTTTTTAACTGTAATGACGCGATCGCGTGCGATTGACAAACTTCGCTCTCGTGGCACCACCCACAAATTTCTAGAGCGTTGGCGTCAAACAATGACGACTGAAATCAGCTCTGCAAGCCCTTTTGAGCAAGCTTCGTTAGGAGAGCGATCGCAGCAAGTTCGGGACGCCTTGGCGCAACTTTCAGAAAATCAGCGTCAAATCTTAGAAATGTCCTATTACCAGGGTCTCAGTCAATCGGAAATTGCGGCTCAACTAAATATCCCCTTAGGGACGGTCAAAACTCGCGCTCGTCAGGGACTACTGAAATTGAGGCAAACGTTACAAGATTTTCTAAAATAGTTGCACCATGACCGAACCTTTAAATCCCGAAAACTTAGAAGAATTAATGGCAGGTTATGTCCTCGGCGATCTTAGCGCTGAAGAAGCGGAGGAATTTAGGCAAATTCTCGAAAAAAATCCGCACCTGGCTGAAGAAGTGAGTCGTTTGCAGGCATCGCTTGAACTCTTGCCCTACGCCCTTCCTGAAGTCACACCTCCCCCACATCTGCGTTCGACGATTCTGGAAGCTGCCAATCCGACAGTTAACCCCGAACCCGCTCCAAAACAGGTTTCTTTTCCTTGGAGCAAACTTTTTGCTAGTTTGGTAGCACTGTTAGCCCTAGCTTTGGCTTTTGACAATTATCGTCTGCGCCAAAATCTAAAGATAGTGCAGTCTCGTCTGCGGCAAGAACTTCAAACGGTGCAGGCTCAGAAAGATGCCCTTGAGGTTCTACAACAGCGGAATACCCGCTTATATACGCTCACAGGTACAGAAAAAGCAAATACAGCGTCTGGAAGTATTCTCGTTAATCTGGACGAACAAAAAGCGGTAATCGCCTTTCAAAATCTTCCGGCTGTCCCATCTGGTCAAATTTATCGACTTTGGGCAATTGTTGACGAGAAAAAGATACCTTGTGCAAATTTTGGGGCAAGTCAGGGGGGAACTGTTTTAGAGCAGATTTCCATTCCCGTCGGTGCTTGTGGTGCTACAACCTCAACCTTAGCTGTTACCTTAGAACCCTCTAGCCTACCTCCGCAGCCAGTCGGTCCCGCAGTTATGGTCGAAAGTAGTTTGTAGCAGAGGGGAAGCAACGAGCGCTGGAATATTCGGAGAGATTTTAAAAGTGTTGAGCTTAAAAGTGTTGAGCTTAAAAGTGTTGAGCTTAAAAGTGTTGAGCAAATATTTTTAACCTTTTAACCGCTCTAAAAACCTATGGGGAATACCTTTGAGAAGGGTTTTCAGGTAAAGAAAACATACTTGAGATGCTCGCACTCACTGCTTTGTTTTGACGCCCATCAGTACAGTTGCCAACCAGCTTGAAAGTATCGAACCAAGCCAGAAAAAAGCTAGGGAAATTCCGGCAAACTGAACGCCAATTTCTCCCAGAGGCGGCTCGGCTAATGATAGACCAATAGCCGCCAGCCATGCGATCGCTAAAAGGATCGTGTAGGTTGCCATGAACTGTCTGGGCCATCCTGCCGGACAATTTAACATCGCGGTTATCGGTAGCAACAAGAGTCCTAGTGAGAGGGCGACGATGAGGATGTTGGTGTTTTTAGTCACCAACCACAAACCAATTGCCATTAAGATGCTTAGAAATACTGCCCCGACTAAATTTGAGTTCTTAACCTCTTGTTCGGAAAGAGTTAATCGCCCGAAGCGGTCAAACCGGAGTAATAAGGTGAATAAGGGGTCAGCAATCCAGGTAAGCAAGACAAACAGACAGTAGGCAATCACTACGAACCACAGCAAAGGGTTAAAGCTAGTTGCAGCGACGCCGCTCACTAGCAGGCGGAAGGCAAAGTACAAGCCGATACTGAAGGCTAATCGAGAGCCGTTACTCAGCCTAGAACTCCACAAGAAGTAGCGCAGCATCAGCCTGTAGAGCGGGTTCTTTGCCTTGAGCGCTTCGACGATTCCCTGTCGCGCCCACTCAAAGGTTGGTTGAAGCCGTAGTGCTTCGCGGAAACACTCTAACGCTTTAGCGGGATATCCTCCCTGCGCCAGGAGTATCCAGCCGCGGTTGGCATAGCTTCCTGCATATTCTGGGTCAAGCGCGATCGCACTCTCAATCACCGCCTGAGCTTCTGGTAAGCGACCGAGTTGCATCAGACACATCGCTCGGTAATTTAGGCACTCCACATCCTCTGGGTCAACGACAAGCCCTTGGGTTGCCGCTTCAAGTGCTGAGTGCCAAAGCTGTAGATTATATCGGATGCGCGAGAGTAGGGCGAAGTAGCTGGGGTTATCAGGACTCAGCCGCAAAGCCTCTTTGAGTACCGTTTCCGCTTCTAGAAGCTGGTTGTAATCGCACAGAATATAGGCTAGGACGTAGTGAGCGTACCCCCAATCGGGAGCCAAGCGAATCGCTCGCTGAGCCATCTGGGTGGCTTCCGAGTACATTTGGCGATAATTCAAGCACAGGGCGAGCAGAGTATGCGCGATCGCGCTATCTGGCTCCATTGCCAGTTCCTGTCGCAGTTCTTTCTCTGCCATTTCATACCGCGACTGCTCAATCAGCAGCTGTGCCCGCTCCAAATGTATGCCCATCAGAGTTTCAGATATTTCAGGATGTCATCTCAGGATGTCGTCGTACAAACTGCTCTTATTCGCATATAAGGCATCATTACGAGCAGTCAAAAACCATTCTTTTTCAGGCACTACTTTAACTTGGGAGAGCTTCTTCTGCTCAAAGAAAAGGAAAAAAGCGTTCCCAATGCGAGAACGATGAACCAAGTCAACCAGAACCAAACGTCAACACTTACAAAAGGTAGCCCTGGTAATGGAAGAACTAGCCCTGCCAGCCCAACTAACCCCATGATGGTTGTATATCCCACCATGAGGTTGCTGTGCCACCCTGCTGAAGATCGGAATGTTGCCGATACAGGCAGAAGCAACAATCCGAATAAAACGGGAGCAAACAGAGTTTTAGAATTTCCGGTCATTAACCACAAATAAAATGCGCTTACTATTGCCCAAACTAAAGTCGTGAGCCAATAGGATTGCTTAAACTTCAATTCGAGTAATAGGGTTATCAAGAGGTCTACAAACCAAGGCAAAAAGATTAACCAAAACAAAACAATCAGCGCTAACCAAATCAAAGGATTGGGATTAGTTGCAGCAAGATTCAGCAATATACGGAATCCCAAACACAAGCAGGCAAAGAAGCCCAACAAAGCTTTCCCGCTCAAAAATCTGCCTAGTTGTAAACGACGGTACGGGAATATTACACACCTGTAAACTGGTCTGTATAGTGGGTTTTTTAACTTGATCGCTTGGATGAGTCCATCCTGTGCAGATTCCAAATTGGGGTTGAGTCGGAGTGCTTGGCGGAAATACTCCCAAGCTTTCGTGGGGCTTCCTTCCCGATTCAGTATCATCCATCCCAAGTTGTTGTAGTTAAGGGCATTCTCCGGGTCAAGCGCGATCGCTTGCTCAGTCGTAGCGATTGCCTCCTCTGTTCGACCCAACTCGAATAGGGCAATCCCTTTGTTATTCAAACAGTCAACATTCTCTGGCTCTATGTTAAGCCCCTGCGTCGCTGCTTCTAGTGCCTCCTGCCATCGCTTTTGTTTAACTCGAATGTTTGATAGTAGGATGAAATGGTTGGCATTTTCAGGATTTAGGCGAATTGCCTCTTTGGTTACGTTCTCAGCTGCCAGAAGCTGATTGCGATCGCAGAGAATCCAACCCAGAACGTAATAACCATTCTCCCAATCTGGTGCCAGCTTAATTGCTTGCTCAGCTTCTTTTATTGCTTCCTCGTACTTCTTGAGAAACCTCAAGCACCAACCTAGCCACGCATAAGCCTGGGCGCTATCTGGATCGACTGCTAATTCCTGCTGCAATTCCTGCGCCGCCATCTCATAACGCGATTGAGCCATGAGGATTTCGGCACGCTCCAAATGTACGCCCATCAGAGTTTCAGATATTTCAGGATGTCATCGTACAAACCGCTCTCATTCGCATACAAGGCATAATTACGAGCCGTTGAAAACCATTCTTTTGTCGAAGGTTTCACGCTTCCTGCCGCCGAGGCTAAATCTTTGGTACTCAGTGGCTTCGGGATACCAGCTTTCATTGCTTCTGCTAACTTCCTTTCTACTGCCACATCCACCACTGCCATTAAGTCTGCGCCTGAATAATTCTCAGTTTTCTTGGCTAAGTGGTTGTAGTCAATATCCTCCACTGGCTTACCCCGACACAGCAAGCGCAAAATCGCCGCCCTTGCTTCTGCATCAGGCGGTGGTACAAACAAGATGCGGTCAAAACGACCCGGACGACGGAAGGCTGAGTCTAAGTGCCAAGGAGCGTTCGTTGCAGCTAGGATTAATACCCCTTCATTAGAACTTCTTACGCCGTCTAATTCTGACAGGAATTGGTTAATTACCATGCGGCTAGAATTTTGTCGCAAGTCCGCACGGCTGGCAGCTAAAGCATCAACTTCATCAAAAAATAATACACAAGGTTGGTTGCGTCTAGCTTGTTCAAAAAGGTCGTGCAAATTGCGTTCGCTGTTGCCCAACCACATATCTAATACATCGTTAATTCCGACAGAAAGGAAACTAGAATTAATTTCGCCAGCTGTCGCACGAGCCAGATAAGTTTTACCGCAACCTGGAGGGCCGTACATTAAAATTCCGCCCCCAATTGCCTTTCCGTAAGCTTTGTACAGTTCCGGCTGTTTCAGGGGATAAATAATTTTCATCCGAATTTCGTCTTTGACCGCTTCCATACCGCCAACATCTCGGAATCCGATCGCGGGTTTTTCGACTGGAGTATCTTCTTCTGAGTTTGGAAAGTCTCCCACCCCTGCCCGAATTTTCCCGTCTACGACCTCTTGAACGTCCTCCTGTGCCCCAATTCCCAACCTTTCGGCAAAATCAGCATCTTTGACAGCCGGATCGGCTTCGACTGCCCTGCGATACTGACGGACAGCTTGTTCTACAGCCCCCGTGTTGAGAAGAAGACGCGCATGAAGCAGAAAAGCACCCGCTGGACAATCCAAGCGCTTTATTTGATCTTCCACAATTACCAGCGCTTGGGGATGTTTTCCTTGTTGATAGAAGGCACGAGCTAACCCCAATTTCAACTGCTGATTTTCGGGCGATCGCGCTAAGGCGAGGCGGTATTCTTGCTCGGCTTCCTCTGCCTGACCCTGGCTCAAAAGTGTCTCTGCAAGATGTTGTCGCAAGGGTACATTATCCGGAGAAAATCGGAGAGCCTCACGCAGTGCCTGAATTGCATCGTTGCTGCTAGTCATTGGTAATTGGTAAGGGGTGATTGGCGATTGGTGAATGGTAATTGGTAATAATTTTTAAGGTTTAATTTTCAGCTTAAAAAACTCTCTTGTTACTCAAAACTCAAAACTCACTTACCCATTCCCAATTTTAGGAAAGTCAGTCCAGGTTTCTAGGGGTTGAGTGGATTGAACCAGATGCATTCCTGCTGCGGCAAATCTAGCAAAAGCTTCTTCTGCTCCATCCGTGTAATCCACCACTCCAGGAACGACAACAGGTGAGGTGCAATCTTCTAGCAAGTACACCTTTTTCGCAAGATTAGCGTCTTTTGCGGTTATTTCTGATAACAAATCATCAATTGTCCAAGCAACGCAGTGACTCTTGGCTTGACCAGCAATAATCACCGCATCAAACGCGAGTAACTGTTGAATCAAGCTGGTATTTTTCTGAGCAATCGGGCGTCCATTTGTACTTTCCAAAACTTCCGCCCGGAGGACAGAATAATTTTCAGTTAAAGGATTGTCGCCTTTAATTTCAAACTGCGTTTGGCTATTCCGGGCAATACAGTGGAAAAAGAGTGCCTCTTCTACCGCTGACACCAAAGCGTGACCAATTCCACCCAGCATGGAATGATAAGGCCACACTGTCAGCGGATACTTCCCGGCTTCACTCAAATGTTTGACATAATGCAAAGCGTGTGAGGAAAGTTCGGCGTAATCGACACTAGCAATTCCAGCAACGGCTGGATTCACCTTCCACACGCCTTGGTGAACATCCTCCGGTGTAATCATCGTGACGGCGGCGGTGGGATGTTCTCCGGCGTTGTTAATCCAGAAGATGGGGTGGAAAATTTGCATTGCCGTGTGAGTATCCATTGTGGGAGCGATCGCGCTAATGACTCCCAAATTCCGATAAATAAATTCACTCAGCCGCCGATTATCTTCTACCGCACCCGTACCCGTTCTCCCACCGACAAATAATTCAAAATCGGGGATGCAAAACGTATTCTGGACATCGATTAACAATAGGCAAATGCGAGTTTTGTCCTCAGCCGCCGCTGAAATCTGATGCTTTTTCGCCCACTCTCTCGCATCCGCTGCCCGTTGCTGATAAGGCACCCGCCAGACTTCCCCGACCTTTTTGGCATCAAAGTGAGGCGGAATCGGCAACTGCTTTGTTGTTTGTGTGTTCATTATTTTCTCCTGCTGTCGCCACCGGAGTCAGCGGTGGAATTCCGGCTAAATCGAGGATTTGCGAAATCAAATCTTCTCGTTTCACTGCCATCATATGAACCCCTTGGCAGAGTTGACGAGCTAATTTGACTTGTTCGGCGGCAATTAACATCCCTTCTTGCAAGGGATCTGAAGCAGCGGCGAGTCTATCAATAATGTGGTCGGGAATATTTACTCCAGGTACGCATCGATTGATAAATTGGGCATTCTTAGCAGATTTAAGCAGAAAAATTCCTGCCAAAATTGGCTTTCCACAACCAGCCGCGATTTGATCCATAAATTTTTCTAGCCGGTCAAAATCGCAAATTAGCTGACTTTGGAAAAACTGCGCCCCTGCTGCTAATTTCCGCTCAAATCGACTTTGCAACCCCGACCAGCTAGCCAATTGCGGATCGATAGCCGCACCCACGAACAAGTCAGTCGCCCCATCACTCAAGGGTTTGTCGTTCCAGTCGAAGCCGAGATTCATTTTTTTGATTAATCCCAGCAACCGCACGGATTCTAGGTCAAATACACTCTTGGCATCGGCATGATCTCCAGCTTTTACAGGATCGCCAGTCAAAGCTAAGATATTGCGAATTCCCAACGCATGGGCACCCATCAAGTCAGCTTGCAATCCGATGCGGTTGCGATCGCGACAAGCAATCTGGCAAATCGGCTCGATTCCATGCTGGAGCAATATCACCGAAGCCGCCATTGAACACATCCGCAACACTGCCCGACTGCCATCGGTAATATTGACCGCATGAACCCGACCTTCGAGGGTTTTCGCCATTTTCAGCATCTCGGAAGGATCGCCGCCCTTGGGAGGGGCAACCTCGGCAGTCACTAAAAATTCACCCGATTCGGCAGCAGTACGCAAATTGGTCTTGTAGGGGCGGGGTTCCCGCGTTCCTGCTGAATTTTGAATTAAATAACTCATTCTGAAGCATCAATCACTAATCGCTTCCATCCTTGATAACTTATATCTGGTTAAAGGGGAACCGAATAACCGAGGGCAGCTTTCACTTGGGCGAGAGTAACGGACGCGATCGCTTCCGCTTTCTGTCTGCCATCCCGCAACACGGACTCCAAATAGCCTTTGTCATCCATCACCGCTTGATACTTTTCCTGAATCGGTTTCAGGGCGTTAATCGTGGTTTCCGTCAGCAAGGGCTTAAATTGTCCCCACCCCATATCCTGACACTCGGCTGCGACTTCTTCCTTTGTCTTGCTCGAAAGCACCATGTATAGCGTCAGCAAATTTCGGGCTTCGGGTCGTTCCGAATCATTAAAAGTTAGACCGCGCACTGAGTCAGTTTTGCAGCGTTTAATCTTATTTTGGATTTGCTCTGGGGTATCGAGCAGGTTAATTCGGCTCATGTCCGAAGGATCGGATTTCGACATCTTCCGAGTGCCATCCGTCAGACTCATTACTCTAGCACCCTCAGTCCGAATCAGCGGCTCTGGCAGTTTCAGCACCGGCTTTTCCCGGCAAAATTGGTAATTAAACCGATTCGCAATATCGCGGGTTAATTCTAGGTGCTGCTTCTGGTCTTCTCCCACCGGCACTTTATCCGCCTGGTAGAGCAAAATATCTGCCGCCATCAGCACTGGATAGTCTAGCAAGCCAGTATTGACATTTTCCCCCTGCTTAACTGCCTTTTCCTTGAACTGGATCATATCTTCCAGCCAGTTAAGGGGAGTAATACAGTTAAGCAGCCAAGTCAGTTCGCTGTGAGCCGGGATGTGGGATTGCACGAAAATACTGGAATACTGCAAATCGATCCCACAAGCCAAATACAAAGCAGCAATTTTATAAGTATTTTCAGCCAAGGTGCTGGCATCGTGCGGCGCGGTAATCGCGTGCAAATCCACCACACAGAAGTAATTTTCGTACTGACTCTGCCCTTCTACCCAGTTGCGAATCGCTCCCAAGTAGTTACCTAGATGCAGATTACCCGTTGGTTGAACCCCAGAGAGAACGCGCTGCTTAACCATGAATTTCAATTTAGCTATCTAGAAGCGCAGCAGGGAATAGCTGCGTTAACAAAACTTATCTATCTAGTTTGCCATTTTCTGGCATCATCGCGGCGTTATTTTAGGCGTTATTTTAATAGCCCAGAGGCAAAGGAGCGATCGCGTCTTTTGCAATTATTCGGTATTTAAACGCTCCACTTTACCCATAATCAGTTTTCTGCTGGGATGGAAAATAACCAACCATGCTCAGAATGCGATCGCGCTTTTCATCGGTTTTGTTGATTGCACAACGTAGCTAGCTTAAATGTTTAGATTTTCAGCTATGAATTCCCTGCGAGTTATCTCTTGATGATTTTCTCATCGTAGTCAATATAGAAGAAATTGATTATTTCTGCAAAAAATAGGCGATTAGATGGCAATTGTAAATATTTTTCTGAAGTAATTCACTAGAGTTTGGCTGGCAGAATTTCATCTAGATTGGTAGTGTAGTAGTCATAAGTGCTTAAGCAAAATTAATTACATATTCGGTTCCGACTTTTTTTAGCACATTTTTGACATACTTTACTAAACTTTTCCAGTCCCGATAAGCCTCTATCTCTATCCAT
>NZ_JAMPKB010000089.1:0-20515 GCF_039961925.1 Trichocoleus sp. DQ-U1
AACTCAAGCAGTATCGAGCGATTGCAACGCGCTACGACAAGCGTGCGGTTAACTTTCTCGGTGCGATTCACCTCGCTGCTACGGTCATCTGGTTGAATTGATGACACGCCCTAGAGTTGTACCAGGTTAAGCGATCGCATTCACAATTTACAGATTTGCCGAATATCTACATTCCCCCCGGTAATCATCACCCCAATTCGGGCACCCGGTTCTTTCACGACTCCCGACAGCAAAGCGGCGGCGGCTAAGGCACCCGTCGGTTCCACTACGATTTTCAGACGTTCCCACAAGAAAAACATCGTGGTGCGGATGGCTTCTTCCGATACCGTCACCATATCATCGACGTAGTGCAATACAAGTGGGAAGGTAATGTTTCCCAGGCAAGGAGTGCGTGCCCCATCAGCAATCGTGTCAGGATTGTTCGTAGTATGCAGCGTTTTACTGTGAAAAGAGCGTGTCGCATCGTCGGCGCGTTCTGGTTCTACCCCAATCACTCGGCAATTCGGTGAAAGGGTTTTGGCAGCGAGGGCGCATCCTGATAGTAAACCACCGCCTCCGCAGCAAACTAGAAGTAAATCGAGGGAACCGACTTCTTGAAAGAGTTCTAAAGCAGATGTACCTTGTCCGGCGATGACATGAGGATGATCGTAAGGGGGAATTAAAGTTAAACCGCGCCGATCTACCAGACTTTGCGCCAAAGCTTCCCGCGTGGTTTCCTGACGATTGTACAAAATCACCTCAGCACCATAACCGCGAGTTGCCGCTTGCTTCACGACTGGGGCATCATCCGGCATGATAATCGTGGTGTGGATGCCCAGCAATT
The DNA here is from genome assembly GCF_039961925.1 of Trichocoleus sp. DQ-U1. NCBI lineage: Bacteria > Bacillati > Cyanobacteriota > Cyanophyceae > Leptolyngbyales > Trichocoleusaceae > Trichocoleus > Trichocoleus sp. DQ-U1. The sequence goes on from NZ_JAMPKB010000089.1 coordinate 824, forward strand.
GTCCGGAGAGTGCGATCGCTTGAGCATGATTCCCTGATGAATACGTCAGAACCCCGCGTGATGCTTGTTCCTCAAATAGCTGTGCCAGTGCATTGTAAGCACCCCGAAACTTAAACGAACCCGTGCGTTGAAAGTTTTCGCACTTCAAGAATACTTGAGCATTGGTGCGCTCGTTGACCGTTCTGGAGGTCAAAACCGGCGTGCAACGGGCAATTCCAGCCAACCGCACCGCCGCAGCTTCCACATCGGCGCTCGTAACAGGTAGGGCACTGAAATGAATCGCAGACGGGTTGTGTTCTGCCATAACAAAATCCTATCGCCTGTAAAGATGCTTCAGGACAGTCTTCATTGGATTCGATAAACACTTTGCATCATCCAACATCCTTGCATCCCACCGATACCAATCCTAAATGGATTGTAAAACTCTCTCCCTTGTGTCTCTGGAGCGTTCTCTTTGATTCGTGAAGGCAAGATATCCAATTTCTCTCTCGAAATTGGATATCTTGCCTACAACTCAAATAGAACTGTTATAGTAGCCTAAGTAGAATTGCTTATAGATGTTTATCTATAGATGCCACATAAAGCCTTGATGGTAATTTCTAAAATACACTTAAAAATCAAAAAACTTATTTGTTAAAAAATATTTTTACCTATAGACATTTATCTATCAGTACCATATGAATTCTTGATGACAACTGCTCTAGGCATAAAAACCTATGATAGCAAAGAGTTATATAAGTTTTTTTTAGATGATTTATCGCTTAATTCTCTAAATCAATTATTCCCTTTTGGTTACTTGAACCATTAAGATAAGCAGAACGCTTAAGAAATTATTAATTCGGCATTCGCCTTACTGCATAGGTTGGTTAGGGAAATTACGGGTTGGCTGAAAGCAACCCTAGCTTTGCTGCAAGTTTGGAGGGAATTCAGTGGTTCAGGCTCTCATCGATACTATTTGGTTAGTCCCTTGCTATGCCTTAATTGGTGCTATTTCCGGGCTATTATGGTCGCCCGGTGTCATCCGCCGCACAGGGCCGCGCCCCGCTGGTTACATTAACTTGCTGATGACCTTTTTGGCATTCGTTCATAGCTTAGTGACTCTGCAAGCGATTTGGAACCAGCCGTCTCAAGAAATAACGTTTACATGGCTGTCGGCAGCGGGTTTGGATTTAAATTTCCCCCTAGAAATCTCAGTAATTAACGTTGCAGCGATCGCTCTAGTAACCGGGTTAAACCTGCTAGCCCAGATATACGCGATCGGCTACATGGAGATGGACTGGGGCTGGGCACGCTTTTATGCCTTGCTGGGGCTTTTTGAGGCAGGGATGTGTGCTTTAGCTTTGTGCAACTCCTTGTTCTTTAGCTATGTAATCCTGGAAATCCTCACCTTGGGGACTTATTTGCTGGTAGGACTTTGGTTTAGCCAGCCGCTAGTGGTGACGGGGGCGCGGGATGCTTTCTTAACCAAGCGGGTTGGGGATTTAATCATGCTGATGCCAGTCATTGCCTTGTATCCCCTGGCAGGAAGTTGGAATTTTAACGATCTAGCAGAATGGGCAAAAACCGCTGATTTAGACCCTACACTAGCCGCGCTATTAGGTTTAGGTTTAATTGCTGGCCCGATGGGTAAATGCGCTCAATTTCCGTTGCATTTGTGGTTGGATGAGGCAATGGAAGGGCCGCTTCCCAGCACGATTTTGCGGAACTCGGTCGTCGTGGCAACAGGTGCCTGGGTGTTGATTAAGTTGCAACCTGTGTTAGCGCTTTCTCCGATAGTGTCGCTGGCGCTGATATCGATCGGTGGTGTGACGGCGGTTGGCGCTTCCTTGATTGCGATCGCGCAAATTGATATCAAACGCGCTTTGTCCTATTCCGTCAGCACCTACATGGGATTGGTATTTATCGCTGTAGGCACTCAACAAGATGATGCAGCTTTGTTGTTGATCTTGACTCATGCGATCGCAATGGCGCTGTTGGTAATGAGTGTTGGTGGAATTATTTGGAACAACATCACCCAAGACTTAACCCAACTCGGCGGTTTATGGTCGCGCCGTCCCATATCCGGGTTAGCCTTTCTGGTTGGGACGCTGGGGTTAATCGCTTTTCCGCCTTTAGGCAGCTTCTGGGCATTGCTGAAATTGGCAGATGGTTTGTGGGCAACTCAACCTTGGCTAGTCGGGTTATTGCTGGTGGTCAATGGTTTGACAGCCTTCAGTTTAACGAGAGTGTTTGGGCTGATTTTTGGCGGAGAACCCAAGCCAATGACTGTACGATCGCCAGAAGCATTTTGGCCTTTAACTTTCCCCATGATAGTTTTGGCCGCCTTCACCCTCCACCTCCCCTTAGTGTTACAAAGCTTGTCGCTACTGCCGAGTTGGGCAACTCTCAATAAAGATATGGCGCTGCTGTTGATTTGGTCTAGTATTTTTGGTTGCAGCCTTGGCGGGGTGATTTATCTGAATAAAATGTGGAAAAAACCCGTCCAACTTCCTTGGAAACCCCTGCAAGATTTGTTGGCTTATGACTTTTACACCGCCAAAATTTACCGCGTGAGTATTGTTTTCAGCGTTGCTTTAGTTTCCCGCTTCATCTCTGCCTTTGACCGCTACTTAGTGGATGGCTTCGTTAATTTTATCGGAGTTGCTTCCCTTTTCGGCGGACAAAGTTTGAAATACAGCACTTCCGGACAATCCCAAGCTTATGCGATGACGATAGTAATGGGAATAATTGTCTTAGGAATGCTATTATACTGGCGCTTCTTTCATGCCGCTTCACCACTCTTTGTAGCACTCGCTCAATAGGTCGAGAGTGGGCGAGCGGTGCCCTACAAAACTAACTGAAAACCCGGTTGGTTTAGAACTTTTTGTCATTAGTCCTTTTTAAATTGCAAAGGATACATAACTAATGACAAAATACAAAGAGATCAAGTCTTTAACCCTTAGGAAGGAAGCTACGAACCAATGAATTCAAAAAAGCAGAAAGGACAATTCTCCAGACGGAATTTGCTGAAATTTAGCGCAGGCGCAGTAGGAGCAGGGGTCGTAACTGCCGGACTCGGAACCAAGTTGGTTTTCCCCGACCAAGCCGTTGCAGAGAATGACATGACCCCCGATCAAGCGCTGCAAAGTTTAATGGAGGGGAATCAACGGTTTATTACCAGAAAAACTAAAAATATCAACCGAGATTTTCAACGTTTGACCGCCGTTGCGAAAACTCAGAAGCCATTTGCGGCGATTCTCAGTTGCGCGGATTCGCGAGTTCCTTCTGAGATTATCTTTGACCGGGGATTTGGAGATTTGTTTGTATGCCGCGTGGCAGGAAATATCGCAACTCCGGAGGAAACCGGGAGCCTAGAATTTGGGGGTTTAATATTAGGAACCAAGGTAATCATGGTCATGGGGCACAAAAGATGTGGGGCGGTAGATGCCACCATTAAAGGTGCCCAAGTGCCCGGTCAAATTGGTAGCTTAATTGAGGCAATAAAACCTGGTGTAGAAAATTCAAAAGGCAAACCCGGCGATCGGCTAGAGAATGCTAGCAAAGCGAATGTTTTGGTTCAAGTAGAAAAATTGAAAACCTCTCCTGTCATTTCTCAGTTAATTCAGGAAAATAAACTGAAAGTTGTAGGTGGTTATTACGATTTGGACACTGGCAAAGTCACCTTACTGAGTTAGGTAGAGCTATAGCAATCCTATTTAAGTGGTGAGATGTCTTCGATTAACGAAGCGCGATCGCGTGTTAACGGAGGGAAAAAAGAGAGAAGAATATCTCCTACATAAATTGGGATTGCTATATAGCCAAACCGCCGTTTCTATGATTCTCATTCAGCCGGTCAACAGAAATCAGCAATCAGGAATCAGCAAATAACAAACCATGCTCAGCACTTTTATTTGGCTACCCTTTTTAGGTGCCGCTCTCGTCGGATTCTTACCTAACTTATCTGCTAGTCAGCTCCGTTTACTTGCATTAGCGATTATCAGTGGAATTTTATTAGAGACAGGATTTCTTTTAACCCAATTCGACCTGAACAATGCCGGGATGCAATTCTCTGAATTTATGCCCTGGATTGAAAAATTGGGATTGAATTACAGCCTTGGTGTTGATGGTTTGTCTTTACCGCTGTTGGCTTTGAATAGCCTGCTGACATGGATTGTTATTTACAGCACCTCAAAGCAGATTACTCGTCCTCAGCTTTACTATTCTTTAGTGCTGCTGGTCAATGCTGGAATTGCGGGTGCCTTCCTGTCGCAGAATTTGATGCTGTTTGTGTTGTTCTACGAACTAGAACTGATTCCGCTGTACTTGTTAATTGCCATCTGGGGCGGAACTGAAAAGCGTGGCTACGCAGCGATGAAGTTTCTCATTTATACAGCGCTTTCTGGAATTTTAATTCTGGCGGCATTTTTGGGTATAACTTGGCTGGGTAATGCTCCTAATTTTGATTACAATGCCAACATTGCTCAAGGTTTACCGTTACAAGCGCAGCTAATCCTGCTAACAATGCTGGTAGTGGGTTTCGGAATCAAAATTCCCCTAGTTCCGTTGCATACTTGGTTGCCAGATGCTTATGTCGAGGCTTCACCACCCGTAGCCATTCTTTTAGGTGGCATCCTGGCAAAGTTAGGAACCTATGGTTTAGTACGGTTTGGTTTAGGAATGTTTCCCGAAACCTGGACAATTGTGGCACCAGGGTTAGCGATTATCGGAGCGTTTAGTGCCGCTTACGGGGCGCTGAGTGCGATCGCTCAAAAAGATATCAAACGCATGGTCGCTTACAGCTCTATCGGTCACATGGGCTATGTTCTGTTAGCCGCCGCCGCTGCTACACCGCTTAGTTTACTCGGTGCCGTCTTGCAAATGGTTAGCCACGGTATCATCTTAGCCATCCTCTTCCATTTGGTGGGCGTTATCGAAAGCAAAGTTGGCACCCGCGATTTAGATGTCTTGAATGGTTTGTTGAGTCCCCAACGCGGCTTACCGCTTACCACTGCTTTGCTAGTTCTAGGCGGAATGGCGAGTGCTGGTATCCCCGGTATGGTAGGCTTTATCGCTGAATTTTTAGTGCTGCAAGGTAGTTTCATCGTATTTCCAATTCCAACCCTGATTTGTGTAATTTGTAGCGGTTTAACGGCAGTTTATTTTGTGATTCTCATTAACCGCACCTGTTTTGGCAAACTGAACAATGCCGCAGCCTACTATCCCAAAGTTGAATGGGTTGAGCGCACCCCAGCTTTAGTTTTAGCAGCCTTAATCTTCTTCTTAGGAATCTTCCCCAATTGGCTGGTGCGTTGGAGCGAACCGACAACCGCTGCAATGGTTGCTACCATGCCCACGACTACTACTCAGCAAGTTGCTATCAACTACCAAGCTTCAGTTCAGGAGTAGAAAATTACTTTCATTCCTCTCGTTCCTTTGCTCAGCCTGGAAACGAAAAACCTCAGCTAAAATTTCGTAGGCTGGGTTGAGGAACGAAACCCAGCAACCCCTATAGAGCTAAATCTAAGCTCAGGCGGAAAATGAGAAACCTAAGCCCCTAGATCCCTTAAAAGCCAGGGAAGGGGTTGGGGGAAAGGTCAAAAACGTCAAAAACACTGCCCGCACAACTAAATAACCACTCATCAAAAAACATTCAGTAATTCATCTAAACGAACTAAAAATGGTACAAACTCCATCTAAGCCTTCAACAAAATTACCTCCTTCTAACCATGAATTTGCCGAAATTATTCATCGCTTAGAAGCTGGTGGTGCCATGCTGCCAGATACGCCGGAAAATCTCATGCAAATTATCGGTATTTATAAAGCGTATGCAGTACCGATGGATTTCTACTGGCGCGACCTGCTTTATATTGCCGAGCATGTCTTTTTAAATCCCTTTCCCTTCTTTAAATACTTCTTGCCCAAAGAGTATTTAGAGTTACATAATCATTACGCTGGAGACGATGCAGATTTGCGGATCTGGCGCGGAGAAGCTACCGCTCATCCCGAACTTCTAGAGTTTATCGAGAAGGGCGAAACTTCTAAAATGCCCAAGTTATTCCATCACTTAGGGCATGACCGAATTAATATGGAATTTGCCGAAGCTTGTATGCAAGCAATGCTTTGGCACGGCAGAGATATGGGCTGGGGTAAATTCGATGCCTATCTGGATACCGATGAATATAAAGCGAATGCAGATAGAGCAATTAAGGCTTACTTCAAAGGCAATCCGGCGATGCTGGGATTGTATAAACTGTTCCCTGATATGTTCTTAGAACAGGTGCGCCAACTGTCTTACTACAGTAATTTAGGCTTGTTCTGGGAAGTGATGGCTCCAGTTTTCTTTGAGATGTCCGACCTCTACGATGAGGGGAAAATTACCAGTGTGCCGGAAGCGATGAATTTTCTGGTAAATGGAATTTTTGCGATCGCGGGTCGTCCGATTTATCATCACGTTTACATTCGGGGTGAAAAGTATGAAATTATCCCCAAATCTTGCGGTTTCACATGGCTGTACGAAGCAGCATTACCGTATGTGGAAGCTGTATTCTACCGCACGGCTCCATTCCGGGGTACAAAATCTTACAATGCTCAGGCAAAGCAAGTTCCGGAAAATCAGAAAGATTTCCACTATGGAATTCTCTATGCTGATGTATTTCCGGTGGGAACTGCTGGCATTCCGCCGACATTGTTAATGCAGGATATGCTGCATTTCCTCCCACCCTATCTCGTGGATTACTATCGCCAACACTGCCGCGGTGAAGATGATATGTTAATCCAATTAGGGATTACTTTCCAACGCTCGATGTACTGCGTTACTTCTGCTGTTATCCAAGCATTGCGGACGGCACTTCTCTATCCTTTAGATGACTCCAATCCAAAGCATTTACAAGCAAATCGGGAGTTTTTTGAAGCTCAGATGGATCGCTTTAAGCGTCCTGAAGCTCGTTTGCGGGATATTCAGCAGTCGGATTATCGATAGGAGATCCCCCCAAACCCCGCCCTAACGCGCCGCTTCGCTAGAAAAAAGCGGGCTTTTAAAAGGAGCGATCGCACTCCGATTCCTTGATTCCTCCAACACACCTCAAATAGGGTTTTTAAAAAGGGAGCGATTGCTCCCTTTTTTTTATTTAACCCATTAAAATTACCGTGTCGATAACGTGAATCACGCCATTATCTGCTTCGATATCTGGTGCGAGAACTGTAGCATTTTTCACCTCAAAACCATCAGAACAATCAATTCTGATGGGTGAACCTTCCACTGAGGTGACAGAACTTACTTTCTCTAAATCGGCTTTCATTAACTTGCCAGGAACGACATGATAGGTGAGAATTCTGGCAAGCTGGGGAATATTTTGCACCAAGGTTTGAATCGTTCCGGGTGGAAGTTTGGCAAAGGCATCATCATTCGGTGCAAAGACAGTAAAAGGGCCAGGACTTTTCAGCGTGTCCACCAACCCTGCCGCTTGGACAGCAGTTACTAAAGTTTTGAAAGAACCCGCACCAACGGCAATATCAACAATGTCAGCCATCTGTTCTCACTTAATAGATTGTATGGAAAAGCTCTGATAACAGTGTAGGGTGAGCCTTGCCAATATTATTGGATTGGCTATTTGCGATCGCTTTAAATCTTTAATGTTCGTTAAAAGCAGTTGTAATCTCTTGATCGCAGAGATTTGTTCACGTAGACAGAACCACCTGATTGCGTCCCCGTCGTTTGGCTTCATAGAGAGCTTTATCTGCGGCTTCATTGAGTTGGGTCGCTTCATCTACGTTGGGAAAGACAGCGATGCCACAGCTAAAAGTAACCGAAAACTCAGCGCCGTCAGACTGCTGCCGAACTTGTGCAAAACCTTCGCGGATTCGGTTGAGAACTTGCACGGCTGTTGCACCATCTGTATTCGGGAGGATAGCCGCAAACTCTTCCCCGCCATAACGACCCGTGATATCAGTTTTTCGCAAACGCTGCTGCAACAGACGGGATAAACTTTTCAGTACGCGATCGCCTGTGAGATGACCATAAGTATCGTTGACTGACTTAAAATCATCAATATCAATCATGGCAAAGGCAAGGTTCGTCTTTTCCCGCCGACCTCGTTGCACCTCAATACTGAGTTGCTCTTTAATCGTCGTATGATTGAGCAGCCCAGTCAGACTATCGCGCACCATCACCGAACGTAAAAGACGCGATCGCTGCACTCGCGGCATCACCGACGCAATCAGATGATTTGGCTGAATCGGCTTGGTTAAAAAATCATCCCCGCCTAGCTGAATCGCCGCTAGCTGCTTATTCAGATCCGTCTCCATCGACAGAAACACAATCGGAATGCCCACATAAGCTGGTTGCTGACGGATCACCGCTGCCAGTTCCACTCCATCGCATCCCGGCATATACATATCCATCAAAATTAGATCCGGTCTGAACTCAATTAACGGCGGCATCACCTGCAACGGATCTGTCACCACCAGCGCCGTCATTCCCGCCTGTTCCAAAGTCCAACCATAGAAGGATGCCAAAGGCGCATCATCGTCAACAATTAAAATGCGATACGGCTCTGGTGCTTGCGGCACTGTCAGCAAATCCAGCGCGTCAATCAATTCTCCAATGTTAATTGGCTTGGGAAAATACGCCTTTCCACCCGCTCTCACCGCCTGTAAACGAGCCATGAGATCGTTTCTGGCAGAAATAAACAAAACTGGCAGCGGTTGCTCGCGGTGCTGCTGGATGGCAGTAATTGTTTTAGGGCCAGCGAGACTGTCTTGGGGGAAAACAACATCCACAATTGCAGCGGCGGGTGGTGTTTGCGCGATCGCCTCCTCCAGTTCAGCAATTTTGTCAAAAGTGCGAACCTGATAACCAAAACAACTGATTTGCAACGCCAAATCCTGCGATAGATGCGGATCGTCTTCCACCAAAAAAATCAGCCGATTCTCTGTCCAAGGCTCTTGAGACTGCAACGGGGGGAGGTTTAGATCCAGTACACAAGTGTCCTCCACTGCGATCGCCTGTTTCAATCCTCCTACCAGCACGCAGATTTGTGCTTGCTCTTCTGCGGTTGGCAACTTTCCACTATCCAAAATCGCCTTGAACACCAGTTCCAAAGTTCGTGCCGCATTCCCTAACCCCAGCAAACCAAACGTGGCACTAGAACCCGCCAAACGGTGCATCAGGTGGTGTAGCGTTTCCAAAGGTGAGGCAGCGGCTTCTAGTAGGGACTGAGGCGGATTTTGAGAAGACGAAAGGGGCTGAACCTTTGAGGTGCTGAGGGGTTGATGTTCTTGATTCTCTCCTGCTCCGGGCAGGGTTTCCCCGCCCCTACATCCTGACTCCCCAGCTACGGTCCCTCTTTCCTCAAGGCTTCCCAGCAGCTGATTCCAAATTGTTTCAATCTGCTCAATTCGACTCGGCAGTTGTTGCCTATAGGCAAGGCGTAGGGCATTGAGTTGTTCTTGCGGATCTTGAAGCGCATCAATCATGGTACTGGAACCACATACGATTGAGAGTTGCAGAAAGGGTCATGGGATCGAACGGCTTCGCAATCACATCCAATACACCAAGTTGCTTATAATAAGCTACTTCATGGGTTTGCACTTTGGCTGTCAAGAAAATTACCGGAGTGCTTAAAGTTTGCGGGAGTTCCCGCAGTGCCTTTAGGGTGGTCATCCCATCCATCCCAGGCATCATCACATCCAGCAAAATCAAATCTGGGGCAAATATCGGCGCTTTCTGAATCGCTTCGCTCCCAGAACTACAGACTTCTACCGTGAAACCGCCGACTACTTTCAAACCCAAGCAGGCAACGGTCTGAATGTCCGGATCATCTTCCACCAACAAGATACGAGTTAAAGATGGAGTTGTCATATTGCTTTTGATTGATTACTCATTAATTTAAACTGAGTCGGAAGAAAAAGCATATCTATAAAAAAAGAGAAGATTCTACAATTCATTTGGGATTGCGATAGTTTAGGGTTTATTGTTCTTACCTCTACGAATAACGAACTCATTCCCTATCTCCAGAAAGTAGTAAGACTAAATTATTAGTAAGATCGGAAAAGCGCTTTTTACTCCCCGTCTTACCCTTGCCATGTTGAGTTCCTTACCTCAAAATCCACGCCTCTCAACGCGGAGAACCAAGCAGGATGGGAATGGCTTCCCAGTTTACAATATGACATGGTTTAATTCGGTCATCCTACTAAATATTTTAATTTTTAGTTTATAAATAAAAATTTAATAACAACTATTTAAACTCAATTAAATTTAAGTTTCAATAAACGTTTAATTTATTGAAACTTAAAAAAACAGAATTAAGAAGCGGAATTACCGCGTCCAATTAGGGATTTAATCGTTTCCAGCAACTGCTGATTGGAGGTGCGGGACTTGACGAGTGCCGCAGCTACGTGATGTGCCGCCTCCATGCCAACGGTATTGGCGGAGAAAATGACTGCGGGGATGGAGGAAAAAATCTGATTGTTGAGATCCGCTAGCAATTCTAGACCAGAACCATCCGGTAAACTGAGGTCAAGAATCACTAAGTCAAAAGTTTTAGAAGACAGCTTGTGTCTTGCCTCATGAAGATTTTTAGCTGAATCAATTTCGGCGATATTCTGCAAAATTGTTGAGACCACCTGAGTTAAATCCGGATCGTCCTCAACATACAAAATATGAGGCTTACTGTCTGAGTTCTGCCGAACTGCTTGGCGGACAGATGCCATCAATCGCGCCTGATCGATTGGTTTATCCAGCCAGTCTATCACCGGCAATCCACCGCCACTGAGTTGTTCGCGCCCCTGTTGGGCTTTGGCAGAAACGACCACAATCGGGAGACTCTGAGTATTTTCATCTTCCCGCAGTTCGCGGATCAAAGAGATGCCATCTTGACCGGGTAGCGCCAAATCTACAGTCATCGCCGCATAGCAATTTTCTGACAAAAGCTGCTTGGCTTGGGCTGCATTGTAGGCGATATCTGCACTTAAACCTTCTTGTTTCAGCATCAGCGACAGCAGCGTGGCAATATCGGGATCGTCTTCACAGATAAGGATGGGGAGACTTTCCGGCGAGTGGGAAGTCATAATCTTTGAGATCCGTGCTTCTTGCCATTCTGGTAAATCGAAGTAGAAAGTCGTCCCGACATTCGTTTGAGTTTCAAAACTAATGTGTCCTCCGAGTTTTTCTACGATCGCTTTGCAGATACTTAAACCTAAGCCAGTTCCTCCCTTTTGACGGGTATCTGAGGAATCTGCTTGAGCAAATTTCTGAAAAATCCGAGGGCGAAAGTCTTCGGGAATCCCACAACCGCAGTCGGTAACGGCAACTCGGATGGTATTTGGCGATTGAGTTGGACGGGAAACGGAGAGGGTGACGGTACCATTGGGGGGAGAGAATTTGGCGGCGTTGGAGAGTAGATTCGTTAGTACCTGCATCAGGCGATCGCGATCGACATTCACCTGAACACCGGACAACTCAGACTCCAGTACCAACTGCACCCCAAACTGTTCGCCATAGCCCCGGTTCGCCTCCAGCGCCTGCTCTACGAGTGGCATTAGTTCCAGCGGCTGGAGATGAAAATCCATTTTGCCGGATTCAATCTTTTCAATATCTAAAATGTCGTTAATCAGGAGAATCAGACGCTCGGTATTTTTATAAGCAATATTCACTAGCGCCTTTGCCTCATTGGGAATTTCACCCGTCACACCTCCAGCAATTAAACTCAAGGAGCCTCGCACCGAAGTGAGCGGCGTCCTCAATTCATGGCTGACGATGGAGACAAATTCGTTTTTCAGTCGCTCCATCTCCTTGCGCTCGGTAATATCGCGCACGATTGCCAGCACTTCATCCGCTCCGTTGACAACAACGCGAGCTTCATAATCGCGCACAGAGCCTATCTCTCCGGTTGGGTAAGCGGGATTCAAGGGAGCGAGCAGTTGATATTCAAAAACTTGGATCTCGTTAGCAGACAGCGCTTTGGCTACATAATGCAGCATTTGCTGCGCTACCTCGGTTGGCAAAAGCTCCTGCACAGTTTGACCGATGACTCGAGCGGGAGCGATCGCCCGAACGTCATTTTTAGCGGCTCTGAAGTCTAGAAAGGTGCCATCTTCACGGATGCGAAACATCGAATCTGGGATCGCGTCGAGGAGGGCGCGAGTTTTGGCTTCACTTTGGCGCAACACTTCGCTTTGGCGGAGGGTTTCCTCTACTTGGATGCGTTCGGTGATGTCGGTGGCGACGCCAATTGCGCCCATGACTTCGTTGTTGGCGTTTCGCAGGGGCGAATAGCGAACCTCGAAGGTCAATTTGCCCATTTTTACCAGGGATGTTAAGGCTTTGCCGGATAGCGCTTGCCGAACCTCTTCGAGAATCTGTGGGAAGCGGCGGTACACCTCAAAGATGGATTGACCAACCACCTTACCCGCTTCCAGTCCCAAAGTATCCAGACCGCTCCCTTCGGAAAAGGTAATGACACCCCGATCGTCTAAGGCAAATAGAACGATGGGCGCACTTTTCACCACAGTCCGCAGACGTTCCTCGCTATCGCGCAATGCAGTCTGAGCGGCTTGCGATCGCGCTAGTTCCGCTTCTACTTGCTCGAACAAAGCGGCTTGTTGAATGGCGATCGCGATTTGCACGCTCAGTGCCTCTAGCAGTTCGACTTCCTCATATTGCCACTGCCGCGACGAGCGACAGTGATGGGCAATTAGCAACCCCCACAAGTGGTCTCCTTGCAAAATCGGTACGACTAGATTCGCTCGCACCTGAAATTGCTCTAACAATTCAATATGGCAGGGGTTGAGCTGAGCCGTGTAGATATCTTCAATGACACGGATACGACCTTGTTGATAAGCCGCAGCGTAGGTTTTGCCAAAGCACGGATCTTTGATATTGCTTCCCAGCACCGCCAACCACTGGGCACTCACGGACTCTACAACGACGGTGCCACTTCCATCCGGCTCAAAGCGGTACAAGATCGTTCGGTCTGTCTGAAGAAACTGCCGCACTTCCTCCACGGCAGTGTTGAGAACATCCTCCAGCTTCAAGGATTGGCGGATACGCTCTTGCATCGCTCCTAAGAGCTGCTCCCGTCGCAGAAGCTGCCGTAAAACGGCTTCAGCCTGCTTGCGGGCGGTAATGTCGGTGTGAATCCCAATCAACCCGACTACATTACCATTGTCATCGGCGATGGCATCAGCCCGAAGCAAAATCGATATAGTGCGATCGCTCTGGGTACGCATCTCGACTTCACCACTCCAGCAGGAGTTGCCTTGTTTGATGGTGCTGATGACTTCACGAGCGACATTCGGATCGCAGTAGCGGATAGCTGGCCCCCCAGCCGCATTTATTTCGTCTGTGGTGTATTCAAACAATTCCACAAACGCCGGATTGTGATACAGAGACTGCCCTTTGGCGTTCGTAATGATGATGGCATCGCTCGCATTTTCAACGGCTTTGCTAATCCGAATCAGATGTTCTTGGGCTTCCACTCGGTCGGTGATGTCAGTTTGGACACCCACAAAGTTTGTGAGTTTTCCTTGGGGATTCTTTACTGGCGCAACTCGCAGTTCGTTCCAGAAAAGCGTCCCATCTTTGCGGTAATTCCGCAAGGTGACATTGCACTCTTTTCCCTCCCGGATTGCTGTTCGCAATTGAGCGATCGCCGGTTGCTCTGTATCGATTCCTTGCAAGAAGCGGCAGTTGTGCCCTAAAACTTCGCTCTCGGAGTACCCGGTCATTTCCTGAAAACTGGGATTGATATAAATCAAGGGATTGTCTGGCAAGCTCGCGTCGCTAATCACGATGCCGTTATTGCTAGCAGCGATCGCCTTCTCCAACAGGTGTAGGTGTTCCTGTGATGGATGGCGCTCAGCGATCGCATCTCTCGACACGATCAATCCGCCGATTTCACCTGTGCCAGTGCGCCACGGCTGTACTTCCCACCTTACCCGCTCCACAGTTCCATCAGTACGGGGTAAAGATTCTTCAACCTTCTCGATGCTTCCCGCTAAACAGCGCTGATGAATTGCCTGCCAACGGTCTGCTACTCCACGCTCAATTTCATAGTAAGAGCGCCCGATAATGTCCTCGCCAAGATTGCGCTCCGTCAGCCATCGACGACTGAACAGCAGGTAACGCATCTCGCGGTCGAACATGGCAACGGCTGCTGGCGCTTGCTGGATAAACAGTTGAAGCAACTCTTGGTTATCGGTGTAATTCATGAGTCAGGCTGGGGGTGAGCGGGAAGTTAAAGTGACGCAGCTAAACACTTCTATTCCAAGGGTGCCCAAATGCAATCTTTAGCTATCATCGGCATCACCAAATCGCTGCTTCCGGGCGCTGACAATCCGGCTCAGTGCAGGAACCGATCCCTCCTTAGCCCCTTTTTTAAGCGGGAATTAGATTGGAGGATTGGGGAGATCGAAATTGAGGGCGTTGGAGCCAAAACTCATGTCACAAGTCCATGAAATTTTGAATTTTTGGTTTGGCAAACCCGATGAGGCGGGTTATGGGAAACCCCGTAAAGTCTGGTTTACCAAAAAACCGCAGTTTGATGAGGAGATCCGAACCCGCTTCTTAGGAGACTACGAACTAGCCGCAGCGGGTCAGTTAAATCCCTGGAAGGAATCGCCCCAAAGCTGTTTAGCACTGATACTGCTATTAGATCAATTTCCACGCAATTTGTTTCGCGGGAGTGCCCAAGCCTTCGCTACCGATAGCCTTGCTCTGTCTGTGGCACAGCACGCAGTTGCCAATGGCTTCGATCGAGAATTGCTGCCAGTCCAGCGATGCTTTATTTATTTACCTTTTGAACATAGTGAAAATCTCGAACATCAGCGTCAGTCAGTGGAGTTGTTTCAGCAATTGGGCGACGATCCTGACTGTATTGATTACATTTCCTACGCAGTTCGACACTTCGAGGTGATTGAACGCTTTGGGCGATTTCCCCATCGCAATCAGATTCTTGGTCGAGAGACAACAACCCAGGAGGCAGAATTTCTTCAGCAGCCTGGGTCGTCATTTTAACGATTAAGATGTAACTGCATTGACTGTCTTGTCGCGCTGTCCCCTACTTACGAGTTGCTCTTTAAAGGACAGGGCGCTTGGCTTGTACCTTCACCTGCAAACCTGCTGTATGCGGTTGATACTCTTTCAAGTCGATCTTGACTGGCTGGACGTTCCAAATTTCTTGGCAATACTCCTTAATGGTTCGGTCTGAGGAAAATTTCCCCGTGCGAGCAACGTTGAGAATTGACATTCGAGTCCAGTGCTTTGCGTCTCGATAAGCTTTGCTGACTTCTTGCTGGCAGTCAATATACGCTTGGTAGTCGGCAAAGAGCATATACTCATCCCTGTCTAGCAACGATTCCACAATGGGTTTGAAAAGGTCGCGATTGTCGGGTGAGAAGTAGCCGGAAGCGATCGCGTCGATCGTTTCTCGCAGTTCGGCGTTGCTATGGTAATACTCTCGCGGGTTGTATCCCCTTGCCTTTAGTGCATATACTTCTTGAGTAGTCAAGCCAAATAAGAAAAAGTTTTCGGCTCCGACTTCTTGGCGGATCTCGATGTTGGCACCATCCAGCGTCCCGATGGTAAGCGCCCCATTCATGGCAAACTTCATGTTGCCCGTCCCGGAAGCTTCTTTGCCCGCCGTGGAGATTTGCTCGGAAAGGTCGGCGGCTGGATAAACTCGCTGACCGAGAGAGACCGAGAAATTTGCCAAGAAAACGACCTTAATGCGATCGCGCACATCCGGGTCATTATTGACGACTTTCGCCACCGAATTAATCAACTGAATGACCAGTTTGGCAATGTAGTAGCCAGGAGCGGACTTGCCTGCAAAAATAAAAGTCCGGGGCAAGATATCAACATTGGGATCTTTTTTGATCCGGTTGTACAGCGTAATAATGTACAGCACATTCAACAGCTGACGCTTGTACTCGTGAATCCGCTTCACCTGAATATCAAACAGAGAATCTGGATTTACTTCAATGTCGTTGTAGAGCAGAATGTACTCTGCCAAGGATTGCTTATTTTTGCGCTTAATCGACGAGAAGCGAGAGCAAAACTCAGCATCATCAACAAAAGCTTCTAGCTGCTTGAATTGATCGAGTTGTGTTACCCAATTATTGCCAATTTTCTCGGTAATCAGCTCAGACAGATGGGGATTGCTCAGCAACAACCACCGGCGCGGTGTCACCCCGTTCGTTTTGTTATTAAACTTTTCGGGCCACAATTCGTAGAAATCTCGCAAGACATCTGCTTTGAGCAAATCGGTATGCAATGCTGCCACTCCATTGATGGAATGGCTCCCCACGCAAGCTAAATGCGCCATGCGGACGTACTTCTGGGGGCCTTCCTCAATAATTGACAATCTCCCGAGCCGCGCTTCATCGCCTGGATACTTGGCACGCACCTCATCGAGAAAGTGGCGGTTAATTTCATAGATAATCTCTAAGTGCCGAGGCAGCAGACGCTCAAACAAGCTCACAGGCCAGCGTTCTAGAGCCTCAGAGAGCAGTGTATGGTTCGTGTAGGCGAAGACGCGCCGGGTGATGTACCAAGCTCGGTTCCAGCCTAATTCGTACTCATCCACCAGCAACCGCATCAGTTCGGCAACCCCAATCGATGGATGCGTGTCGTTGAGCTGGATAGCGACTTTGTCGTAGAACCGATCGAAAGTCCGGTGAATGCGCTGATGCGAATTGATAATGTCTCGGAGAGAACAACTGACGAAGAAATACTGCTGTTCTAGGCGCAGTTGCCGACCCTGAGAGGTGTTGTCGTTGGGATAGAGAACTTTTGAGATATTTTCAGAAAATATCTTGTTGGTAACGGCACCGGCATAATCACCGCTGTCGAAAACCTGGAAGTCGAACTCTTCAGAAGCCCCCGCCCGCCAGAGACGCAGCGTATTCACCGTATTGTTGTTGTACCCAGATACGGGTGTATCGTAGGGCGTCCCTAAGATTTTCCGATCGGGAATCCAACGCACTCGATAACGACCTTGTCCATCGCTGTAAGCTTCTGTATAGCCGCCGAACTTCACTTCAACGGTTAATTCTGAGCGGCGAACTTCCCAAGGGTTGCCAAACCGGAGCCATTTGTCGGGGTGTTCGACTTGAGCGCCATCCTGAATCCATTGATCAAAGATCCCGAATTCGTAGCGAATGCCGTAGCCAACTGCCGGAATTTCTAAGGTGGCGAGGGAGTCGAGAAAACAAGCCGCCAGACGTCCTAAACCCCCATTGCCGAGTCCGGGTTCTGATTCTAATACTTTGAGGTCATTGATGTCGAGTCCGGACTCGTGGAGAGCTTGGCGTGCCCGTTCGTACAAACCTAAATTGAGTAGGTTATTGTCCAACTGACGACCCATCAAGAACTCTGCCGATAGGTAATATACGGCTTTGACATCTTTGTCGATGTAGGTTCTGCTGGTGTTAATCCATCGGTGCAGCAAGCGATCGCGCACAGTATAAGCGAGAGCCATGTAGTAATCATGGGGCGTCGCCCAATACTCATCTTTTGCCAGCAGGTAATACAGGTTATCTGCAAACGCCCGTTTCAGGGTCACGACCGTCATCCCAGTGCGATCGTCTTCCACCTGAACTTCAACGGGTTCAATGGGTTCAATGGGTGTCTCCAAGTGGTCGGCGTGCCCGTCATACGGCGGCTCAAAACGCCCCCCCTGCGAGGGCTGATGACTACTTTCTGTCATGTATCAATCTCCGTTTAACAGCAGTCTGTTGCTAGTCCCAATCCTGTCATAACCGGCTTTAGGCTGGCACGGCGGGAAGTATTGGCGGGAAGTATTGGCAATATGCCTCCGGCACGCTGCACGAACGCATCTTCACAAAACCCGTGCCTAAGCGAATTGTGTAAATCTTTAATTTAAACCCAAAATTATTATATTTTGGCTAATGATTTTTATAGTTTTTTATTAAGCAAACTCAGAGAAATAAACATAACTCTTTATAGCGGCTGATGGTGAATTTTCACAGGGTTCCAGCAGTACCGTGCCCTAAAAAAAAACAGATACAATAACTTTTGTTACAATTAATCTGTAAATAAATGCAGACTAAGCCGTTTTTTTATTAAAAAGTAACAACTTTTTAAGGTTTAATGTCCGATTTAAAAATTTTTGGTTCAGCATCAACACAGAATCTTCACGATTTATTCCCTAAATTAGATGTAAAAGTAAAATGAAAGATTTACTAAATACTACAGGGAGAGAAAATAGCATGAGCTTGCTGTCTTGCTTTGCGTGGTTGAAAAACGGCTTTCTGGGAGTCCCGCAAAAAACAACTAGGGAACTTATTGCACGACATTAACATTCGATGGGGAAAGAACAAGATTGTTAAGTGTTACCTAGGAAGAAGTAGTGAATATGAATGCTGAGACACTCAAAAGCAAGTATGCAGCAGGACAAAGAGACTTTCGGCAAGCGAATCTATACCGAGAAAAACTCACCTTTGCTTGTCTAGATGGAGCGAAGTTCAGTCAAGCTAATCTAGGCATGATCAACCTCAGGGGTGCAAATCTGCGTGGAGTAGACCTCCAACAAGCACACTTGATGAGGGCGAACTTGAAGGATGCAGATTTAACGGGAGCCAACCTGGAGGGAGCGAATTTAGCGGGAGCAAATCTCAGCGGAGCCAATCTTACGGGAGCAAATTTGAAAAAGGTAAATCTAAACCGAGCCGTATTAGGTGGAGCGAACCTGAGTCAAACTAATTTAAGGTACGCAAATCTCTGCGAAACCATTCTGTTTGGCGCAATTTTAACAGGAGCGATTCTGCTCAAAGCAAATGTAGCTGGGGCAGTTTTGCTGAAGACAAATTTGACCAATGCGGCTGTAATTGAAACCGATTTGAGCGAAGCACGCTTAGAAGAGGTCACGATGCCTGATGGTACAATCCATCAGTAATCGGTACGATACTGCTCAGTGCAAAACATTTTTTACATTCTGAAAAACCGTTTGTGAGCAGCCCTAATTAAATAACCGATATACTTTCACCTTGTCAGTTGGATTTAGCCAAAGCAAAATCTAACGCTAAATCCGGCAGTCTTGGTAGGTGCTGTGACCTCAAACGCCACTTGTTGGCATTACCGTTAGGGCATCAATCGGATTAGGCTGAGTTTCGTGCTTTCACCTAACCGATAGGCGATCGCATCTGACCTTGACACCATCTTGACACCATAGAGAAAGACACGATTAGTTCCTTGATTCGTAAGATATATTCTTGAAGGATGCCACTTTCTTGTAAGTAGGCTTAGCCTCCATCCTATTTACTCACCACCAGAAATTTTTATGGAAACCGTAGCGTCGATTTTGCATCAATCGGACGGAGAAATTAGTTTTCTTGTTGATGATGTCCAGGTATGTCGAGATATCATTCCTGTTAGCGAGGCTTGGAGTAAATTTGAGGAGCGATTAGGTTCTCCATTATTGGCATTCAGCCACAGTAACTCATTTGAAGTCATTCAGGAATCAGGGAATCATCCTCTAGTCACTGCTGTTCATATTGCCCACAGCGAACATCGACCGCTGTTGCTGACTCCAGATGTAATTTGGCTGACAATTGCCCAAGGGTTTGCACAACATATCAACAATAGACTTCTTGCGTGAATAGCGAGAGTGTGAGTAAAAGTAGGTTAAGGGGGAAAGCCAGTATGACCTACGAACAACTCAAACAACTCAAACCAAGCGCCTTTAAACGTAGATG
>NZ_JAMPKB010000090.1:0-19637 GCF_039961925.1 Trichocoleus sp. DQ-U1
TCGCCGCTTCAGCCATAGGTCAATCGTATTGCGACTAATTTGGAACACCTGTGCGGCTTCACTTTTCTTCATGCCGTCTAACTCGATCGCTTGGATCACCTTCTGACGCAGGTCATAACTATAGGGGTTTGCCATGAGCAGCTTGAATAACTTCAGGACAACAGGTGATCTCTACTCTACGTCCTAACTATCTTGGCGGTTGCTATATTTTGTATCAAGTTCATTCTTAAAAGTTTGTGTTAATAAAAAAACCGTCTTCATCAAAAAGACGGTTTTTTTGTTAGCAGTATTTAAGTATTTTTGCTTAATTCATGTCGGATTAAGCTTCGTCGCGCCCGTGAACTTGGGCGGGTGGAGAAGTTGCCTCAACTGCCGTGAAAGGCTCCAGAATTTTATAGGTGTGGGATGCACCTTTTGGTACAGTCCAAGAATTACCGGGTTCTAACAAAATACTTTGACCTTCCAGGTGCAATTCAGCGCGACCGTTGATGACATAACCAACCGTCTCATATTCTCGCGCAGTTGGTTCCTTTGGTTCGTTGGGTTGCTCGTTTTCCCAAAGGCGCATCGAGATGGTTTTGCCTGATGCGAGATACTTTTGACCCATTTCCCCTTTGGGGGAATTGGTAGAATCTACTTTCATCACAGTTGTATCTGTCATATTTGCTGCTTCCTTGTTCAGATATGTTGTTTAAATGCTCTTAGCGGAGCAAGATCGGATTCCCATCAATGCGGACTCGGAATAGACTGTAGGGCTTTTCTCTTAAATCTCTGCCGCCATGAAAATTTGGTTGGCGATGCAGTTGATTGGTAGTGAAATAGAGATAGCCGTCTGATGCTACAGAAAGCGTATCGGGCCACAAAACGCGAGGATCGTGAACGAGCGTTTCATACATTCCATCCGGTAGGCGGCGAAGAATAGAATTGTGTTCGTAGTTCGTCAGGTAAACGCGGTTTTCAGCATCTGATTCCAGTCCATCTGAAGCACCACTTTTATCGCCGAGATCCACCACGGTTGCTGCTACTTGCGACTCTGTTAATTGCTCGTTTGCTAAAGCATCAACGCTGACACTGTATAAACGGCGACCTGCCAGAGGGCAGTAAAATAAGCGATCGCCATCAGCACTAATCGCAATCCCGTCTGCACCTACTTTGATATAGCTGGGTGGTTGATTAGGCGATCGCATCATCAACGGTTGTCCTTCGACGCTGGGCAAAAAATTTGGTTCGGCTTTGGTGGAGGGGTGATTGTTCAGCCGTCGCCAGCTTTTGCCAGAAGCCAGGTCTACAACAATAATTGCATTTGGCCCAGAACTAGAAGAATCGGTGATGAATGCCATTCCAGCTTTGCCGCGCCGCAAGTCAAATCTGACATCGTTTAAGTAAGTCGTTGGCAGCGCTACATCCTGGGGAAATAGAATTGTTTTGATAATCCGATTTTGCTTTAGGTCAATCCCAATTAATTTTGGCCCCCCGTAGGAAGTGGGGGAAAATTGGGGACTCCCGGTATCTAAAATCCACAGGCGGTTTTGCGGATCGACGACGACACTTTGAACCGAAATCAACGATTCAGCTTGGTTGCTAGGATTTGGGCGGTTAATTTCGGCATTGGGATAAGGCACCGCCGTCCCGTTTTTTAACTCAGCAACGGTAAATTCTACATTGTCTCCCCAGCGAGGGAAGTTCACAAAAATTCGACCGTCCTGAGATACAGTGACGCCAGTAAGCATTGGCCCCTTAAAGGAGGCAACTGATTCAATGTTGCCAACTGTTTTCTCAATGGGTTTCTCAGCAGGTTTCTGTGTGGGTAGCGCCCGACCGGATGATGCAAAGGGAATTGTCACCACAAGGCTTAAAAGAATTGGAAGCGATCGCCAACCCAGTTTTCCCACGTTTCTCTCCAGATACTTCACGGTGTCAGCACTACTGACTGAATGCTTCGTCAACACTCCTGCAACGCCAACGTCCAGCCGTGACGTCCTAGCAGACTGCTGATACCCCCTCTTATATTAGATGGCATTCATGGTTTCAATTCACTGACGAGACGCAACCCATTGACATCTCGACCACAGAACTAACAAAACACCTATTTCTGTCCAAAAGATTGACTTTCAGCAGTAAGAATCTCGCCAGCTTCTAACTCTTGTTGGAAACGCTGGCGATTTTCTTCTGCCTCTTGTTCAAGTTTTTCAACCAAGTGATAAACTTCTGCAAGCAAATTATTAATCTTGACGGTGTTTTCACCCCGATCAGAGCGGTCAAGTTCCATAGTTTGACCTTATGGTTTTAGTACAACTTTGATGCAGTTGTCTTTTTTATTTTTGAAAATTTCGTAACCGTGTTTCGCCTCTTCTAAAGGCAAGCGGTGCGTGATGACGAAAGAGGGATCGATATCGCCATTTTGGATATGTTCCAACAACGGTTTCAAGTATCTATGGACGTGCGTTTGTCCCATCTTGAACGTCAAGCCTTTATTGAAAGCTGCGCCCATTGGAATCTTGTCGAGGAATCCGCCGTAAACACCCGCTAGCGATACATGACCGCCCTTGCTACAAGCGACAATGACTTGCCGCAGGGCGGTGGGGCGATCGGTTTCCATTCGCACGGCTTGCTTGACTTTATCGTAGAAAGCATCCGGCCCGGTACCGTGTGCTTCCATGCCGACGGCATCTAGACAAGAGTCTGGCCCGCGTCCGCCAGTCATCTCTTTGAGTGCTTCGCCGACATCGAGTTCTTCATAGTTGAGAATTTCTGCCCCGCATTGTTCTTTAGCCATTTGTAAGCGTTCGGGAATGCGGTCGATAGCGATAACGCGATGGGCACCTAGCATGAAGGCACTTTTGATTGCGAACTGTCCGACTGGCCCGCAGCCCCAGACAGCTACAATATCGCCCGGTTTAATGTTGCAATTTTCCGCTGCCATGTAGCCGGTCGGGAAAATATCCGTTAGGAACAGTACCTGATCGTCTGTCAATCCATCGGGAATTTTGAACAAACCGACATCGGCAAAAGGCACCCGCGCATACTCCGCTTGACCTCCAGCATAGCCGCCGAACAAGTGGGAGTAGCCGAAAAGTCCTGATGGCGAATGACCGTACATCTGTTCAGCCATCCAGCCGTTCGGGTTGGAGTTATCGCACAGCGACCACAAATCGCGGTTGCAGAATAGGCAGTTACCGCAGGCGATAGTGAAAGGGACAACGACGCGATCGCCTATTTTTACATTCTTGACGGCGCTGCCAAGTTCAACCACTTCCCCCATAAATTCATGACCGAGGATATCGCCCGCTTGCATGGTCGGGATGAAACCATCGTAAATATGCAAATCGGAGCCGCAAATCGCTGTTGACGTAATTTTGACGATGGCATCGCGCGGGTTAAGAATTTTTGGATCGGGTACATTATCTACCCGCACATCGTTGTTTCCATGCCAACAAACAGCTTTCATTAAATTTTTCTCCTTAAGTCATTCGTCATTATTTATGGGTTATTTCCGATTCATTATTAGTCATTATCAATTACTAAGAACAATTTACTAATGACTAATAACTACACATACACCCTAGGTAAATCTTTCTCTTTGCGAGTTCTCCTGGTTAAGGAGGTTAGGAGGAGCGAAATGTCAAGCAAATATTATCCGTTGCTCCACTATCCCCCCTCGTTAAGGGGGGACAATTTGCACGCTGGATTACAGATTATTTTGAGTAAGATGGGCTGCTCAGGTTATTCGCCGCGTCGTTGAAACCTTCCTGCGTCCCTTGAACTGTCTTACCAACTACATCATCAGCTTTATCTTGAATCTGATTGAAAAACTTTTTGGTACTTGGAGGCGTCGGCTCGTCAAGATTCAGCTTTTCCTTGACATTTTCAGCAGCATCTCCAATTTTATCCAATAAACTACTGCCTGTATCTTCAGTCTGGTCTTTTAGCGTTTCAGTCCTAGCATTGATTGAACCATTAGACCCTGGCACTTGGTAAGCGTTGGTTTCTGGTGTCAATGTGGTGTTATTCGCAAGGGCTTGTAGAGGACTCCCGTAACCGAAAGCTTGCATCACCAAAAATGCAGCACTTACCAGAAACGCAGTAGCAATCTGGCGCAGACGAATACTTTGTAGAGAAGAAATTACTTGATTCATGAAAACACTCCAGTTTATTATTTGATGATTCGTAATCGGTTAATCTTTCTTCCCAATTACTGACTTCAAGGTTTCAGCACAACTTTGATACACTTATCTTCTTTGTGCTTAAACATTTCGTAGCCATTCTTGGCTTCTGCTAGGGGTAACTGATGGGTGACAACGAAGGATGGATCGAGTTCTCCCTTCAAAACTTTATCCAGCAACATCTGCATATACTTTTGCCCGTGCATTTGCCCCATCCTGAAGGTCAAGCCTTTGTTGAAAGCAGCACCAAAGGGCAGTTTATCCACAAAGCCACCGTAAACACCCATGATTGAGAGCGTGCCGCCTTTACGACAAGCGACCATCATTTGCCGCAGGACGTGGGGACGGTCTGTTTCCAGCCGGACTGCTTGCTTCGCTTTGTCGTAAACTCCTTCAACCCCCATGCCGTGCGCTTCTAATCCCACCGCGTCAATGCAGCAGTCTGGACCCCGTCCGCCAGTCATTTCTTTCAGCGCTTCGCCAGCATCAACTTCTTCGTAGTTAATCGTTTCCGCTTTTGCGTGTTCCCTCGCCATTTGGAGACGTTCGGGAAAACGGTCGATACCGATCACTCTCTCGGCACCTAGCATATAGGCGCTAATCATGGCGAACTGTCCGACAGCGCCGCAACCCCAGACGGCGACAGTATCTCCTGGCTGAATATCGCATAACTCCGCGCCCATAAATCCGGTGGGAATGGCATCGGAGATAAACAATAATTTCTCGTCGGGAATTTCTGCGGGAACCTTGACGACACCCACATCCGCGAAGGGAACGCGGATATATTCGGCTTGCGCGCCTGCATAGCCGCCGAATAAGTGAGAGTAACCGTAAATTGCCGAAGTGACGTTACCGAAGAGCTTTTCTTCCATCCAAGCGTTCGGGTTGGAGTTGTCGCACAGCGACCACATATCATGGTTGCAATAGTGACAGTGACCGCATCCGATCGTGGAAGGAACGACAACGCGATCGCCTGGTTTTAAATTGGTTACTTTGCTACCAACTTCGACGATTTCTCCCATGAATTCGTGACCGATAATGTCACCCGGTTGCATCGTCGGAATGTAGCCGTCATAAATGTGCAAATCGGAGCCACAAATTGCCGTCGAAGTAATTTTGAGAATGGCGTCGCGCGGATTGAGAATTTTGGGATCGGGTACGGTTTCGACCCGCACATCGGTGGCACCGTACCAACATACTGCTTTCATTGATGTTGTTTATCCTTTTATTAATTACCCCGCCCTTGTGTATCCGCAGGACGGGGTTTCTCACATCCCTGTCTCAGGTAATGCAGTCAGTCGCTTAACTTCTCAACCCGAATTGAGCGAAAAGCCGAATTATCTAGGTGCCCGATTCTTAGTCTTGGCGACTCCCTGCTCATTTTTGTCTTGAACAATACTTGGATCGCCCACGTCACCGGGTTGATCGTTATCAAATCTTTGGCGGACAATCACATCGGCAGTTTCGGGAATATTTTCTCCCAGCTTTTTGATGTTCTTCAAGCCAGTATTGCCGATTCCATCTCTGTCCCCAACATGGTCTTCAGCCATGTCAATCGCTTTTTTGATCTGAGCGTTGCTGGTCTTATTAAAATCTAAATTGTCAGCAATCAGGGTTTGAGCTTGTGCTTGGAACGATATGCTGTAGGTAAAAGTCGGAATTACTAAAAATGCGAT
The DNA here is from genome assembly GCF_039961925.1 of Trichocoleus sp. DQ-U1. Lineage (NCBI taxonomy): Bacteria > Bacillati > Cyanobacteriota > Cyanophyceae > Leptolyngbyales > Trichocoleusaceae > Trichocoleus > Trichocoleus sp. DQ-U1. Next base: position 5,840 of record NZ_JAMPKB010000090.1, read on the forward strand.
CGCTGCTAGAACAACACTAGCCAAACGCAAACAAATTTTTTGCAAACGATTAATTCCTTGATTCATTTCAATCTCCGTTGTTTATTTTTGGTTTGAGGAAAACCTATTCTTCAGTTTTCTCTCTACTTAATTAAGAATCCCACGAAATAAAATTCTTAACTTCTTCCAGAAGGTTGACCTTCGGTTGTCGCAATTTCACCCGCTTCCATAATCATTTTGAAACGGCGTAAATCATCGCCAACTTGTTGTTCTGGTTCTTCGCCAAAAAGTTTAGCGATCGCAGCACCGACAGCACCACCCGGCGGGTTATATTCAATGACGACTTTTACTTCCGTACCCCGATTCGCAGGCGCAGGTGAAAAGCGCACAAACCCTGCATTCTCAACGTCTGCTCCTTCCGTCGAAGCCCAAGCGATTAACTCGTTTTCTTTCTCGTTGATAATATCTGCATCCCATTCCACACTTGCACCCATTGGCGCATTGGCAACCCAGTGCGATCGCCGCTCGTTGACGACCGTTACTGATTTCAGATGCTTCATGAAATTAGGCAAGTTTTCAAAATTATGCCAAAAGCGATAAAGTTCATCTGCTGGTTTATTGATCGTGACGGTCTTTTCAACTTTGATGCTTTGGTTCATCCCTGCTTTTTCCTGTATGGTGTCTTGGATACCTTTTTCTGCGGTCGCACTGTGATAAATTAGACCACCACCCGCGATCGCCATTAACGCTCCCCGAAGAGATCGTTGCTTTAAACCCATCAGTACAAGTGCGCCGCCGCCGAGTAACGATCCCCAACGCTCCTTATCGCCGACATTGCTGGGTTCATTCTGACCGCTGGGGACGATATCTTTGGATGTCATGTTCTGTTTTCCTCAAACGGTAATTGATGATTTGCTGAGTAATATTAATTTCTTAGGCGCTTAACTAATCGTTTGGACTTGTTTGTGTTCTAGCCCTTCTCTGGCATGATCTAGACGCAGTTCTCCTTGCGGTTCAGCACGCAACGATTCTGGCGTCTGTTCGCCGATGGCTCCTTTCGCCACTGTGATGCCACCATCTGCCAGCCACAATGCCCCCGTGACGTAACTCGCTTCATCCGAAGCAATAAAGGCATAGACGTTTGCCATTTCCTCTGGCGTGCCGCGTCGAGCCATTGGAGTTGCATTAATCAGCATTTTCTCCATCTGAGCATCCATCGGCCCGGTTTCTTTGTGTGTCCAAGCGGTATCAATGGCACCAGGACAGACACAGTTAGCGCGAACACCGTATTGAGCTTGCTCAACCGCCACCCCTTTCATAAAGGAATGCATCCAGCCTTTAGTACCCCCGTAGGGAGTATTTCGCGCCAGTCCGTTAAAGCCAGCCTCGGACCCGGCAGAGACAATGTTTCCGCGTGTTTTTTGGAGGTGCGGTAGAGCGTACTTGGTCATCAGGAAGGCGGAACGGATGTTCATCCGGATCGTCTGGTCAAAAACATCAATGGGGTAGTCTTGAGTCTCCGCCGTTACTAAAAAGACACCCGCATTATTCACCAAAATGTCCAGACGCCCGTAATAGTCAATAGCGGCTTGAACACAAGCTTTGGCGTGGGATTCTTCCGAGATATCCCCCGCGTAAGCGATCGCTTCAGCACCATAGTGCTGAATTGCTTGTGCGACTTCATCCAGCGGATCGCTAGGGAGTCCATTAACAACAACTTTGGCACCTTCTTTGGCGAATTTGTGCGCGATCGCTTCGCCGATTCCAGTCCCTGCACCCGTGATAATGGCAACTTTGCCTTCCAGTTTTCTACTCATGCTCATTCCGGACATCTCCTGAAGAAACGTTTTGAGTGTTGAAGCGATTAGCAATTAAATAAGGTGAGCAATGCCCACCTTACTTGGCACTCAAAACTTACATCTTGACGGAAACACCAGTCGTCGGCTTCGCAGGCTTCACTTCCTGACCTGCCATCCGAGATTTATAGAGTGCCGCCAAACACTGTTCGTACTTCGACAAATCCACTTCAATCTCGGTGAGAATGGCGGTAGTAATCGGATCGGTAAATTTCATCCGCAAGTTGTTAATATCGACAACGCCGGTTTGCAAGTCGCCCATGCTGCGACGCAAAAGATCGGTGTCGTCACTGCCTTGCAGAGAAGCTTTAAACTTGGCATATTTATCAGCAGCTTGTGCCGGAATCGAGGGGCTTTCTCCCAGGGCATTGAGCCGTTCTTCCAGCATTTGAATGTGATGCTGCTTATTTTTGATCATGTCTTGCAGCATCGAGGTCAATTCTGCATCTGTGCTTTTCTCGGCATACTGCCCAAACGCTTCTTGCGAATAACGTTCGCCAGCCAGCGCCGTATTCAAACCTTTGGCAATATCGCCCTTGGTGGAACCGCCCCAAGAATCAGCCAGTTTCCACCATTCAGCGGTGATATCGCTTTCATGGGGTAATGCAGCTTCTTTGCCACCGTAACCGAGACGGCTGAGAATTGCAGTGGTAAAAATTGCCAAATCACCCGGTTGACGCGAGGTGATCAGGTTGCCGTCAACCACGACCGGCTCATCCACATAATGGGCACCGGCATTGATAATGTCTGTGCGGATAGAGAAGAAGCCCGTTGCTTGCTTACCTCTGAGCAAATCAGCTTCAATCAAAACTTGTGGTCCGTGGCAAACGGCAGCCACCAATTTCCCATGCTCGAATGCGTCTTTTACAAAGTTGACGGTGTTGGGGTTCGTCCGCATCATATCCGGAGCGATGCCGCCGGGGATAATGACTGCATCGAAATCGAGAGCCACGGCTTCTGTCGTGGTGCCATCCGGTTTCTGGGACAATTTGCCTTGTTTACCGACATAATTCTCGTTCATCCGAGAACCGAGGACAACGACCTCCATTCCCGCCATTTGCAAGGCTTTATAAGGGACTTGAAATTCAGAATCTTCAACCCCATTTTCGATCAGGATGGCAACTCGCTTCTTGCTGCCGTTATTATTTTGCTGTGTCATGGAATCTCCTTTTTTATGAAAATTTTGCAAGGAAAAAAATTTTGAGCGATCGCGAGAAAAAGTAAAACTCCTTTGGAGTTTTACTTTTAAAATTCTTACAAACTAGGAACTTCACTCAATGAAGTTCCGGTAAGAAATAGCTCTGCGTCATCGTCTGAAAAATTAGCGCGGACATCTGCAAACTCACCAGGCGTTACGGCTTTTTGCAGCACTGCGAACACCGCTCGAACATGAGTTGCAGCATCGCTAGGATCGGTTCCCTCTTTTTCGCTGACGCGCTGGTAAAACTCTTGCAGCGAGAAAAATTGACCGTTTTTGCCCTCTCGCCCACGCAGACACTCTTGTAGTTCTGCTGGCAGTTGTGAAGCTAGGTCTTTTGCCTCGTCTCCAACGATGCGTTCTTTCAGTGTTTCCAGCGTGGCACGAGTGGCACGTTCTGCTTCCTGACGGTGGCTCAGTTGGGCAACGCTTTGAACCTGTTTAATGAACTGCTCGTATTTCACTATTGACCTCTTAAATCTTTCCAACTTTCACGCTTCGCTCTCTTAATGACTTGCCAAAGCGTTGAATCTTTCTAAAAAAAGTACGCTCCTTACTCCATGAAGTTCGCGCCGTAATTGCGCGATATTTTAATTTGCACGTTTTTTACTCGTGCAAACTAGGGAATTCGTGGCTGCTTCAACCACGAATTCTCTCAAGAATTTAAAGGGGGAAATAAACCTGAGCTAGCTTTTGCGATCGCTATCTAGCAACTGCCCCCTGCGGAGCAATCCGCTTGGCAAGCAATTCTTTCGCCCGTTCGGCGCGTTGAGATTCTTCTTCTTCTAGTTGCTGGAAGAACTCTACGAGTTCATCATCTCCAGCTTCCTCAGCATCCTGAATATAAATTTCGTAGGTACTGGCACCCTCTAGGGCATGGTATAGCACGCTGATCAGGTTGTAGTGTTCGTCTGCGGTTCCCGTGATGATCTCATCGTCATGATTGCCGTGATGCGTCATTTTCCCCTCCTTTTGCTTTCCCTAACAACTCAGCGCTAGAGTCTAAGTCTTGACTTTAAGCCTATGTATTCCCTCTAACGGTCTGCTTCGCTCCTAGGTGATATATCTATTTGTTTTTAATTCGCTCCAAAGTCATAGGTTTACTTACCAGTAAATCGCTATGCTGAAATTTAATCACCGTAATTTTTGCGGGGTGCGGACAATTTTAAATTGCGAATAGCGAGTCGTTATTTGCTTAAATGAGCGCACCCCTTTATTCTTATTTGAGATTCTTATTTGAGTTTGAGAATTTAGATAAATTTATCAGTTGGGTCTTTCGCCGAGAAGGCAGTATGAATCAGGCACAGTCCTATGACCGAGCAACCCGATACACAAGCTCAATAGACTGCGAACAAAGATTTACCGTAGGAAATTACCGTATTTTCAGGCACTAGTGTCCACCTAGAACCTGCATTCAATGTCGGCGACAATCGCCGAATGCAAAATGAGATCGGGCATAATAAATCACCCAACTAACCCAGTACTGACTTAACCCGGTACTGACTGGGGGCAATGTGGATGCCGCTTAAAGTGTAGATTCAGTCAGTGATAAAGCGGTGGCTGGAATCGCTGTCATCTGGATCGGGACTTGAGAGAAGTTTGTAAAACAGAAGATTTTAGAACAGCGCCACGGTCGTCGTTAGGAACTAGACCAATGTTTTTTAAATTATCTGGCGCATAGAGATTAATCTCTTCCGACCACCTCAGGTAGAAACTCAGACTATATAGCACTGAAATTTGTATAATGCATCACACCGGAGAAATACGCCATTAGGTATATTAGAGAGAAGTTAAGATTCGTGTACGGTAAGAAATCGAGGCTTAACATTCGCTACTAATTACTTCTGAGAGCTGCAACTGCAATGGCAAGCCAGCAAGGCAAGGTAGGCAAGAAGTTTCACACTCTCGATCGGCACGGGGAAGCAGGAGGGTTATGCGATCGCATCCTCGCAACCATGCCTGTGGGTCTTGTGATTGTGGATGCTCGTACCCCCAATCCTTCTATAGCCTATTGCAATCCGGCTTTTGAGAAGATAACGGGCTATGCTTCACCAGAAGTCATCGGACGCAACTGCTTTTTTTTGCAAGGAATCGATACTGACCAGGATGCGATTGAGCAAATTCACCAAGCCTTGCAGTTAGGGCAAGAGTGCCAGGTAGTGTTAAAGAATTATCGCAAAGATGGCACGCCTTTTTGGAATGAGCTAATTGTTGCTCCTGTCTGGGACGCCACTGGTGAACTGACTCAGTTTCTGGTTTTTCATACAGATATTACCGAGCGCCAGCTCGCTGAACAACAGTCACAAGCGGCGTTACAACAAAGCGAAACCAGGCTGGGGCTTGCTCTGAATGCTGCCAGTATGGGAGTTTGGGAGTGGGAGAGGCAGACGGGTCAGCTAACCTGGTCGGCAAATGCGGAATCTTTATTAGGTTTCCCACCTGGTTCCTTTGGTAGCACTTATGAAGCTTATTTAAAGTGTATTCATCTGGAGGACTGCGATCGCGTGACGGAAGCGATCGCGCAGATTGTAGAAGCATCCAGGACAGAAAACTTGGCAGGTCGTCTCTTTAGCCTCGAACATCGTCTCCTTTGCCCGGATGGTGCAGTTCGGTGGGTTGCCGTTACGGGTACCCTATTTTGCGACCCAACCAATACACCGGCACGGGTTACTGGGACGGTGATGGATATTACAGGTCGCAAACAGGTAGAAACGGCCTTATGGAAGCAAGCGACTGGAGAACGGCTGCTCAGAAACATGAATCAGCGCATCCGCCAGTCTCTGAACCTGGAAGAAGTCCTGAAAACGGCTGTATCGCAAGTCCGGCAATTTCTCAACACCGACCGGGTAACGATCTACCGCTTCGATTCAGATGGGCGTGGAGTTGGGGTTGTAGAATCGGTCGGCACGGGTTGGACTAAGAGTTTAGGAACTCAGATCCACAGCAGATGTTTTGGGGAAAATCACCTGCCTCTTTACCAACAAGGCGAGGTTCAAGCGATTGAGAATATCGACACGGCGAATCTCAGCCAGTGCCAGATTGATTGGCTAGTGAAGTTTCAGGTAAAAGCGAATCTGGTCGTCCCTATTGTGCAAAACAAGACGGAGGTGAAAGGACTCTTCCTCAACCCTCACACCTCAACCAGCCCTCCTCCCCCATCCACTCCTCAGTCCTCACTCCTCAGTCCTCACTCCTCTTCCAACCCTCAGTCCTCAGTCCTCAGTCCTCAGTCCTCTTCCAACCCTCAATTATGGGGGCTGCTTGTTGCCCAAAACTGCACCGAAACCCGACAATGGCAGGCATCGGAAGTAGAATTGCTCAAACAGCTTAGCGTGCAGCTAGCGATCGCCATTCAGCAATCGACGCTATTTGAGCAACTGGAAGCCGAACTCGTCGAACGGAAGCAAGCGGAGGAAGCATTACAAAAATCAGAAGCACAATTAAGGAAAAAAACGACCAAACTTAAACAAGCGCTGCATCGGCTGCGGAAAACCCAAACCCAGTTGATCCAAAGCGAAAAAATGTCCAGTTTGGGGCAGTTAGTAGCGGGTGTCGCCCATGAAATTAATAACCCCGTCTCCTTCATTTATGGGAATTTGACCCCGGCTTTGCAGTATGCCCAAGATTTGCTGCATTTGTTAAACCTCTACCAGCAGCACTATCCTCAGCCAGCGGCGGAAATTCAAACAGAAGCCGAGGCAATGGATTGGGAGTTTCTGGTTGAAGATTTCCCAAGGCTATTGGATTCTATGCAAATGGGGGCGGAACGCATCCGCCAGATTGTCCTGAGCTTGCGGAATTTCTCCCGCCATGATGAGAGCCAGAAAAAGCCGGTGGATTTGCATGAAGGCATCGACAGTACCCTGTTGATCTTGCAGCATCGATTGAAGCCACAGGGAGGAAAACCAGGTATTCTGATTATCAAAGAATACGGCAACCTACCCCAGGTGGAATGCTACGCAGGGCAGATAAATCAGGTTTTTATGAATCTGCTGAGCAACGCCATTGATGCTCTGGAACGGGAAAACGTTCAGGCTTCATGGATGATGAATCATGGAGAAGAAAGTAGCGATCGCCAATTCCCGATCGCCAATTCCCCTTTACCGACAATTCGGATTTGCACAACAGCGAACAACCAAAATCAAGTAATTATCCGGATTGCAGATAATGGTTGCGGCATTCCAGAAGCAGTCCAAAAACGAATCTTTGACCCCTTTTTTACGACTAAACCTGTAGGAGAAGGGACTGGGCTGGGGCTGTCCATTAGCTACCAAGTGGTGGTGGAGCGTCACGGAGGTCAACTAAAGTGTCTGTCAACGCCCGGACAAGGGACAGAGTTTGTTCTAGAAATTCCGCTTCAGCAATCTACCGCCTCTGCAACCCCACTCCCGATGGCTCCCTCCCAGGTTGCGTAATCAGTGGTTAGGTATACGCTGATGAGTGGCAGACGATCCCAAGAGGGAAATCTTAAGAAATAATAAAGAATTATCAGGAAATCCTAGCCGGAAAAATATGGAGCCGATGGAGCTGAAACCAATATCCCAGTCCCACAGGATAAGGACGATGCGATGCGAAAGGATCGACACTGCTAGGAACGGTGACGGTTCCAGTCTGGGTATATCGCCACAGCATTGCCTCAGTTCCTTGGGATTAGGTAATGAACAGCTGCTACGCGCCAGTGTTGGAAATGCACCAATTATTTTGTATGCCCTAGATAGCAATGGCATTTTTACGCTTTCTGAAGGCAAGGGACTGGAGGCTCTCGGACTGAAAGCCGGTGAGGTAATCGGGCAGTCGATCTTTGACCTTTACAAAGACCGGCCTGAAATCTTAGCGAATATTCGCAACGTTTTAGCTGGAAAAGAAGTAACCTGGATTGTCCAGATAGGCAATGTGGTGTACGAAAACCGTACCACCCCGCTGCAAAATCAAACAGGTCAAGTGGTTGGTCTAGTGGGTGTGGCGATTGACATTACGGAACGCCAGCGCACAGAGGAAAGGTTACGGCAACTGGCGGCGGCGGTTGAATTTGCGGAAGATGCGATCGCGATTACTTCGACTCACTTAACTTTTCCCGGCCCAGAAATCATCTTTGTCAATCGCGCGTTTACGAGAATGACCGGCTACACCCCAGAGGAAGTCATCGGTGAATCACCGAGGATCTTGCAAGGACCCAAAACCGATCGGACTCTCCTCGACCGACTGCGACAAACTCTGTCCGAAGGGAAAGTATTTTATGGCGAAGCGATTAACTATCGCAAAGATGGCACGGAGTTTTACAACGAGTGGCACATCGAACCCATCAAAAATGAACAAGATGAGACGACTCATTACCTAGCAATTCAACGCGATATCACTCAACGCAAGCAAGTAGAGTCGCAATTATTTCATGCAGCCTATCACGATGCTTTGACAGGCTTGCCCAACCGAGCACTTTTTATGGATCGGTTGCGGCAAACCCTGGAACGGGCGAATCAATGCCAGGACTATTTATTTGCTGTGCTGTTTTTGGATGTCGATCGATTTAAGGTGATTAACGATAGCCTGGGACACCTAGCGGGAGATCAATTGCTGGTAGCGATCGCTAAAATCCTACAGGCATCGGTGCGCCCAGAAGATACGGTGGCACGGTTGAGTGGAGACGAGTTTGCCATCGTCCTAGCAGATTTACCAGACCTGAGCCAAGTCACCCGCATTGCCAATCGATTGCAAAGGCAACTGCGAAAACCATTGCAGATTGAGGGGCAAGAAGTATTCAGCACTGTCAGTATTGGCATTGCTTTGAGTATGCTGGGCTATGACCAGGCAGAAGACATCTTGCGCGATGCCGACATTGCCATGTATCGAGCAAAGGCACTAGGGAGGGCGCGGTATGCGGTGTTTAACAAGACCATGCACCACCAAGCAGTTGCCCGATTGCAGATGGAAACGGATCTGCGACACGTTCTGGAACGCCAGGAGTTACGGCTGCACTATCAGCCGATAGTATCGCTGGCAACAGGTCAAATTTCTGGCTTCGAGGCGCTGGTGCGCTGGCAGCATCCCACACGCGGCTTAGTTTCCCCAGCGGAGTTTATCCCCGTGGCGGAAGAAACGGGACTGATTCTGCCGATGGGTGAGTGGGTGCTGCGCGAGGCTTGCAGCCAGTTGCAACGCTGGCATTCGGCATTTCCGAACCAACGGGGACTGACAATGAGCGTCAATTTGTCGGGCAGACAGTTTTTGCAACCCGATTTAATTGAAAAGATCGACCAGATTTTGCACAAAACCGAGTGCGATCCCTACAGTTTAAAGCTAGAGATTACCGAAAGCGCGATCGCAGACAATGAAGATGCGATCGCGATGCTGGAATATTTGAGAGTTTTGGGTGTTGAGCTATCGATTGATGACTTCGGCACCGGCTATTCTTCTTTAAGCCGGTTGTATCATTTTCCGATTAATACCTTGAAGATTGACCGTTCTTTTGTTAGCCGTATGGGCATCGGTGGCGAAAGTTTACCCATTGTCCGAGCGATTGTGACGCTGGCTAATAATTTGGGAATGGATGTCACCGCCGAAGGCATCGAAACGATTCAACAGATGAAACAACTCCAGACGATGGGATGCGAATCCGGACAAGGATATTTGTTTTCTAAGCCAGTCGATAGCATGGTAGCTGAAACATTAATCGCCGCATCGTCGTGCTACAACCTCAGCCCAATCTGAGCGAATTCTCTTCAAATTTTGCAGGTAGAACGGATTAGTTTATGGTGAATATCTAATGTAAATCAGGATTGAATTCCATCGCAAAGATGGCGATCGCTTTCCTCCACCTGAGCATTCGTCTGCAAATAATCCCGCACCCAATCGCATCCATACTGGAGGAAATCGAGCTGGAAAATTCGCTCTAAATTCCACAAAATTGCGGTTCTATCCTGACTTGCTGAGGCGATTAACTTCCCATCAGGGCTAAAGGTAACTCCGAACACGCCATCGCTATGTCCCTTTAAGGTTTCAAGCGCCTTACCGTCGTAGTTCCAAAGTTTGACTGTGCCGTCGAAACTTGCTGAGGCTAGAGTCTTGCCATCAGGGCTAAATGCCACTCCGAACACCCCATTTTTGTGTCCCTTAAAGGCTCTGATTTCGGTACCGTCGCGCCGCCAAAGTCTCACCATGCTATCCATACCTGCTGAAGCTAGGGTGTTTCCATCAGGGCTAAATGCTACTCCAGCCACCTGACGGCGATGGCTTTTTAACGTGGAAAGAAGTCTGTAGCTGAGCTTTCCAGATGCGATGGCATTATCCCACTGCCAAAGTTTGACTGTGCCGTCCACGCTAGCTGAGGCAATAAGCTGTCCGTCAGGGCTAAATGCTACTCCGTTAATGTGATCGCTATGCCCTTTGAGAGTTGCAAATTGGGCACCGTCAATCCTCCAGACTTTGACGGTTCTGTCCTCACCCGCCGAGGCGAGTGACTGTCCATCTGGATGGAAATCAACGGCGAAGACTCTGCCTTGATGTCCAGTAAACGTGCCGAGTAAGGTTCCATCCAGTCGCCACAACCGAATAGTGCTGTCATATCCGCCTGTAGCAATGGTGTCTCCCTTTGGGCTGAAATCTACTCCGAAAACTTTATCGGCTTGTTTGGGGAAAGTGCGAATTAAGCTACCATCAAGCCGCCAAAGTTTAACGGTTTGATCGCGACTGGCGGTGGCAATTGTCTTTCCGTCAGGACTAAACTTTATGGTGTAAATTGATGCTTGATGTCCGTTAAGAGTCCGGAGCCAACTGTCATCAAGCTTCCAGAGCGCGATCGGGCCATCCCAACTGGATGAGGCGAGGATTTGCCCATCAGGACTCCAAACCACTCCAGAGACGACATCCTTGGCGGCTGGCAGGCTTTTTACCAGAGTCCCATCCAGCTTCCAAAGTTTGACTGTTCTATCAAGACTTGCCGAGGCGATTAAACGACCTTGAGGGTTAAAAGCGATTTTGCCTACTGCATCGCTGTGTCCAGTTAGGGTTTGGACTAAAGTTCCATCAAGGTGCCAAAGTTTGACTGTTTTATCCCAACTCGCCGAGGCAATCAGATTTCCTTGAGGGCTAAAGGTAACGTCCCTAACTCTATCCGTATGTCCGGTAAGGGTTCTCAGCAGTTTACCGTCTGCACTCCAGAGTTTGATGGTTTTATCGTTAGAAGCAGATGCAATGGTTTGACTGTCAGCGCTAAAGGCAACGCTGGCAACTTCATCCGTATGTCCGGTGAGAGTCAAGAGCAGTTTGCCGTCTGTACTCCAGAGTTTAATTGTTTTATCTTTAGAAGCAGATGCAATGGTCTGACCGTCAGGAGAAATGGCTACGTCTGCAACGTCTTTGGTATGTCCTTTTAAGGTCTGCCACAAGGTATAAATCGGCTTTCCGTCTGGTGAATTTGTCCTGTTTTTGCGCCAAAGTTTAATGGTGTTATCCCCAGAACCAGTAGCAATTAGATTCCCTTTGGGGCTAAATACGACACTCCAAACCGTATTGTTGTGACCTTGAAGCGTTCCCAGTTTTGTACCGTCTTTTTTCCAAAGATCGATGCTTTTGTCCGCAGAAGCTGAGGCAATGAGTTCGCCATCAGGGCTGAACGTTACATCATTAACCACATTGTCATGCCCGGATAACTGGTTATAGTCAACCGCTCCATAAACAGCCTGATGGAGAGCCTCCTTCACTGAGTGCTGAATATCTGCATCTGCAACATTCAACTTGTCTAATCGTCGCTGTGCTGCGATCGCTTGTACGAGTGCATCTAACTTTTGATTTGAGGCGAATAGTGCTTCGGAAGATTTAGCGATCGCTTTGATCTCGCTTACAGCCGTTTGCCGATACTGAACATAAACCGCTAGCCCCAATGCACAGGCTAAAATTAATACAATACTTACGACAAAAAGCAAAAACCTTTGTCGCCTAGAACTTTTTTTCTCTAGTGCTAATCTTTTTTGTTCCTCTGCCAGTCGCGCTTCCACTTCTTTCAGCCGTTCTGCTTCTAGAGTTTGCTGCATTTCCAGCCTATCCAATTCGCCAGAAGCGGCTAAAAATTGATAGTCCAAATCGCTCAAGCTTTTACCTTGTGCCCATATTTGAGCGTCTTTCAGCGCTTGTCCGCGCAACAGCCGCGATGCATCCTTTTGTTTTGAAACAATCCAAGCATCAAAAAGTTGAGAGTAAGGGCGCAGTTCCTTTAATTGCTTGTCTACCCATTCGAGATTAAATACTTCTTCATAGATTCGATTTTTTATCTTTAAATAACCCTGATGTTTTACCACTAAGCCTGATAACAATAGTTCTATTTGATCTCGGCTGTCATCGGTTGGTACTTCCACACCTTGTAGGATTTGCTGGTAAATTCCCAAAAATCTGCCAGCGCGTTCCTCGTTGCGAAGGATGCGATCGCGTATTGTCTTTAAATGCTCTGGTTCATCTTGGCTTTCCCATTTGTGAATGATGCGTGTCTTCACCAGGTTTTCTACCCAAAACGCCTCATTTCCTGGAGGAATGGTCAGAACGCTGTTCATCGTCTCAGACTCGCTCAATCGCGTGTCAACAAGATTCCCTACCAAGTTACACAGCTTTTGGGTGAGAAAGGGTTGCCCTCCACTCCAGGCTAATATTTCTTTTAAAACGGTTTGTGAGCTTCCTTCTTTTACCTCTAATCCTTTCACTAATGGCTGAGCTTCGTGCAGTTGAATGCCAGTTAGTTCTATCGCTTTTCCAATATTAAAGGGGGTTCGATTTCTATCAACAATGAGATCGCTTGGCGTTGCTACACCAAAAATTGCAAAAGTAATCCGTCTGTATTCTGGATTGATGGCTCGTTGGTTGTAGCAAAACCGAATCCAGGCAAAGAAGTCATCGACCGGAAAATCCAAACTTAAAATGCTATCAACTTCATCAATAAAGATAAATAGTCTTTCATTCGGAAATTGAACCAATAACAAATCGGCAAGAAATCGGCTCAACCTTTGGAGTAGGGAGATATCTTCTTGCTCTCGCCACCAAGCTTTCAAATTAAGTTTTTCTAACAAGTTAAAACCCGACCACAGATCGGCAACAATTCCCTTGTACCACTGAGTCGGCGTAATATTTTCACTGCCGATATTAGTCATATCCACAGCAGTGCATTTAAATCCTTCTTGTTGCAAGCGATGGCGAGTTCTCACCAGCAGAGAGGATTTGCCCATTTGTCGGGAGTTGAGAACGTAGCAAAACTCACCCTGTTTTAATGCTTCATAGAGTTGGGAGTCTGCAATTCGTTGTACATAGCTGGGAGCTTCGCTGGTTAGACTGCCACCGACTTGGTATTTCATCGCTCAGTATTCTTGGAGTGGCATTGGCATTCTTTTTTCTCTCCTAGCTGCGAGCGAAAATAGAGACGATATAGCTGGCAGCTGGGACTTGCCCGATTTCCATCCATTTGGATCAATCCCATGCTTTCTAACTTATAGGCTGCGATCGCTTCTAATTGTACGCTCTCATCAGCAGTAACAACTTGTTGCAAAGCCGATGCTAATTGTGGTTCATCTTGGAGCATCACCAAATGACTCCGTAGATGGTCGCTATAAATCCCAGCAGGTGTAGGAGCCACTTGCAATAACTCCTCTAATGTCATCGCTCCTCGACGCAGGTGATACAGCAGATTGCAGGTATATAGAGTACATTGAGGTCAGTGCATGAACAGGTAGAATGAAACCTTACTCCATCGACTTTCGAGAAAAAGTAGTCAAAGCATACGAACAAGAAA
>NZ_JAMPKB010000091.1:0-19185 GCF_039961925.1 Trichocoleus sp. DQ-U1
TCGCCGCTTCAGCCATAGGTCAATCGTATTGCGACTAATTTGGAACACCTGTGCGGCTTCACTTTTCTTCATGCCGTCTAACTCGATCGCTTGGATCACCTTCTGACGCAGGTCATAACTATAGGGGTTTGCCATGAGCAGCTTGAATAACTTCAGGACAACAGGTGATCTCTACTCTACGTCCTAACTATCTTGGCGGTTGCTATATCTTATCTATTGCCGTTTTGATTCTCGCCTTGGCGGAATATAACAAAGTCTTCGTACTTATGATGCCTCAAAAGCAAGACAACAAAACTGAATAACCCACGAAACTAACGCAATAATAGGGTGGGCAATACCCACCCTATTATTGAAAATATCAAAAGCGATCGCTTCCTCGCCAACCAAGTCAAGAATAAGCGATCGCACTAAATCATCTCTTAAAAATCTACAGTTAATGGCGCACCAGGGAAGGGGATCGCATCCCGAATATTGCTCATTCCGGTCATAAATTGCACTAAGCGCTCAAACCCCAAACCAATCTGACACCGTCTCTGCTAGAACCGAGTTCAACCGCCTCACTGCGCTTTATAAAAACGTGGCTCTAACGAAGGTGTTCTGAGTATTGGTTTTGAAAAGCTTTGTAACTAATGCCACACTGCCTGGAAACACAAACCAAAAACTTCTGTTTTCTGTAGTTTTACCGTGCGTAGTTTAAACAAGCATTTCATCAAAACTTCATCAAAACTTCATCTTTTGAGCCAAAAGAGGCTGCTAATTAAAGAGTTTGTAAAGATGGACTGTGACCGAAAACCGTAGTGATAGTTCCTCCGTACAGTACACAGTCATTGTCAATCACCGTTAAAACTAAGCATATTTGCGTAGTTTTAGTTACTTGTTGAGCTTGGCTGAAAAAACTAGAAAAAATTAGCAGTTGGAGAACTACCCATGAAACTAATTAAGCTTGGTACAGCGATCGCGGCATTAATTGTAGCTACGATGTTCGATCTGCTCGGCGTTGCTAAACCCGCAGAGGCAGCGACCATGAAGCTGATTGGTCTGAACGACGATAACAGCCTAGTTTTCTTTAACCGCAAACTTTCCAAGATTTCTAGCACCGTAAAGATTGCAGGGGTTGATGGGACTGTGCTAGGGATTGACTTTCGACCAGCCGATGGTCTCCTCTACGGTGTCACAGACAAAAACGGTATTTATACCATTGACACCACCACGGGTGCTGCTACTTTCGTGAAGACCCTCAGCACTCCCTTCACGGGAGGATTCGAGTCTGGATTTGACTTCAACCCAGTACCCGACCGCCTGCGGCTTGTCGGTAGCAATGACCAAAACCTTCGCATAAACGTGGACACTGGTGCAGTGATTACTGATGGAACCTTAAACTATGCATCTGGCGATCCCAACTTCGGAGCTAACCCCAATATTACCGCTGCGGCCTACACCAACAACTTCGCTGGGACAACTACAACCGCACTGTACGGAATTGACTTTGCTCTCGACACATTGGTTCAGCAGAACCCACCCAATGCTGGCATCCTGAACACGATAGGCTCCCTGGGTGTTGATTTCGGCGAAACTGGAGGATTTGACATTGTAACGACCAAGAAGGGAGGTAGCATCGTCAATAATGCCTTCGCAGCTTCTGGCTCGAACATTTACAGCATCAACTTGGGCACAGGTGCTGCTACGACACTAGGCACTTTCAGTGGCGGCGGCAATATTGTTGGTCTTGCTGCCACTTCCGTCCCTGAGCCTGGTACTGTTGGCTCTTTGCTCGGTTTCGGTGCGCTTGCCTTACTAAGTCGCAGCCGCCGTCGTGTCAAGTCAGCTAATTAAATATAGTTTCAAGAGTTCATACTTTGCCCTTGTGCTTTTTGGGCTTTCAGTAGAGTGGGTATTGCCCACTCTACTGAACTTAAAAATCTACAGTCAATGGCGCACGAGGGAAGGGGATCACATCTCGAATATTGCCCATTCCAGTCATAAATTGCACTAAGCGCTCAAACCCCAAACCAAAGCCAGCGTGAGGAACCGTGCCATAGCGACGTAAATCGAGATACCACCAATAATCTGCTGGATTTAGCCCTTGAGCTTGAATTCGTCGTTCTAGCACATCTAGGCGTTCTTCCCGCTGCGATCCCCCAATAATTTCGCCAATTTTGGGAGCGAGGATATCCATTGCGCGGACGGTTTTTTCATCGTCGCTCAAACGCATATAAAAGGCTTTAATTTCTACTGGGTAGTCGGTGAGGATGACAGGTTTTTTGAAGACTTCTTCAGCCAGATAGCGTTCGTGTTCTGACTGCAAATCCAAGCCCCATTTGACGGGATACTCGAATTTTTTATCGGCTTTTTCCAAAAGCGCGATCGCATCCGTGTAAGTCAACCGTTCAAACTCGTTGTTAATGATATTGTCCGCCGTAGCGAGAACGGAGTTATCAATTCGCTGGTTAAAAAACTCCATGTCTTCAGGACACGTCTCCAGCACATACTTGAAAACGTGCTTCAGGAAGGCTTCTGCTAAGTCCATATTGCCTTCTAAATCGCAGAAAGCCATTTCTGGTTCTACCATCCAAAATTCTGCCAAGTGGCGAGAAGTATTGGAATTTTCTGCTCGGAAGGTGGGGCCAAAAGTATAAACATTGCTGAATGCCATCGCCATGACTTCAGCTTCCAGTTGTCCGCTGACGGTGAGATAGGCAGGGCGTCCAAAAAAGTCTTTGCTGTAATCAATCTCCTGGGCGTTTGTGCGGGGGATATCCTTCAGGTTGAGGTTGGTGACGGTAAACATCTCTCCCGCCCCTTCACAGTCGCTAGCGCTGATAATCGGAGTATGAACCCAGAGAAATCCTCGCTCTTGAAAGAATTGGTGAATTGCATAGGAACAGGCGTTGCGGACGCGGAACACTGCGCCAAAGGAATTGGTGCGCGATCGCAAATGTCCAATTGTTCGCAAAAACTCAAATGAGTGACGTTTCTTTTGCAACGGATAGGTTTCGGGATCGGCTTCCCCGTACACTTTCACCGTTTCTGCCTTCAGCTCAATCCGCTGTCCTTTTGCCGGAGACTCTACCAGCACACCCGCAACTTCTACAGAAGCACCCGTGTTCAGCTGCTTAATGATGTTTCCATAATCTGACAAATCCGGATTGAGTACAACTTGGAGATTAGCCATTGATGAGCCATCGTTGACTTCAACAAAGGCACATTCTTTCAATTCTCGCTTCGTTCGTACCCAGCCTTTGATCGTCAGCGGCTCATCTGGCTGACCATTTCGCAATATGTCTGCAATCCGTCGAGTCACCATGTTGTTATCTGTTGTTATCTGCTAAGTGAAGGTTTCGATAGTTAAAGGGTTGAAAATTGAGGGTTGAAGCTTTAACTTTCAACTTGCCACCTTTTCAACCTGCTAACCCCTACTTAGCGCAGGACTTCAAGATCCAGCCTACAACAATGCCAAGTCCTGCAAAGCGGACAGCTTGCCAAAAAGGTTCTTTTAAACTGTCCCAAGAAAATAGACGACTTTCTAAGTTAAGTTCTATAGTATCCAGCTCTTCTTTGATGCGCCGCAACTCGACTTGAAGTTGTCGCTGCTGGGAAAGCTTTTGTTCCTTTTTTATCTCGTCTAATCGTTCCTGGAGTTCTGCTTGCCGTTGCTTGTCTTGCTGCACTTGGGCGTAGCGTTCTTTGAGATCGGCAAGCGAAGTCTCAACTTCCAACAGCGATCGCTCAAATTGCTCTTGATCCCCAAGTGGGGGCGATGTATCTGATCCTTTGGGACGGCGCGGCATACAGTAGAGTAGGGATAAATGCGAGTCTATCTTCAGTATGTCTCAACCGACCCAGCTTTCTAAAACCTCTGACTTGAACGAACTAAGTACCCTGGAACTCGCTCAAGCTCTGGCAGAACGTTTGAGTATTCACCCGAATGATTGGCATCGGCTCAAATCTAACCGCAAAGTTCGCGCTGGCGAACAAGCCATCGCCGCACTGGTATTTCTCCTGAAAGATCAACCGGAAGAAGCGTTGGTGCGCTTTCAGCAGGCTTCAGGCTGGCTGGACAAATCTATCTCAGCACCGCCTTGCCCGACTCATGGACACAGCCGTTAGAAAAGCAGGGGTTGCCGGAAGCGATTTTTGACTTGCTTGCAGAGTCTGAGTTCCGTTCCCTGGTGGTTCCAGTGGACTTGATCGAAGATTTGGTGGAGGATACACATCCCTCTGCCGCTTTCTGCTTCGTCGTCAGGGAGATGTTGTTCGGGGTCAGAATGGCAATCACAGGGGGGAGAAAAGCCCGTTCCTTCATCTGAAATTACCCACCAGTATTGTCCTTCTACCATCGAAAAGCGCACGGACACGGTCTTACTGGGATCGAGCTTATTGCCGTGTTTTGCCGCATTGACTAGCGCCTCTTGCAGCCCTAGCCGAATTTCTGCTTGCCACCGGGATGGAATCTGAGCTAACAGAAGATCCAGGACGGGACAAAGGTAGAGGGTAGAAGCGAAGCTTATCGTGCCCCAAGTTCGCCTTACCGGACGCTGTGAGATAGCAATCACTCAAAAAACCTCTAGACTTTCATTCAATAGAATTAACAGTCAGATGCCGAAGGGTATGCGCGTAGCGCTATACAGCTTTGATACGAGTAGTTTTGGACCCATCTTATGCGTACAACATCTCTTGCGTACAATCAGGTGCGTACAATCAGAGGAATCACGTAGATTCGAGATGATGTCCAGGCTTAAATACACCGATCGCCAAGCAATAATCATTGCGTATTTGTCCGGTACTCTCTTTTTTGAATCTGAGGATACCAAATGCATTTTTCCGTTAGATTACTTGGCAAATTGCTAGCTTTCTGACGGATACGAATAACTTGCTAACTTCTGACCTCTAGAGGAGTGCTTTTTATCCTAAAAGTTGTAGGATAAACCACTTTCTCTATTGTAACAAAATCTTCTAAAAAAGCCACCCCGAACCTCAGTCAAGTACACTACAGAGGGCTGTTATTGGCATACAAGAACAGCGGCACATTCAACGTGAGACGTTTGGGGAAAGAAGTCAGCAGGTTGTACGCGGGTTAGCTTATAGCCGCCCGATTGACACAATAATTTGAGATCGCGGGCTAGGGTAGCGGGTTTACAGCTGACGTAGACAATCCGACTCGGCTGAATTTCTAAGAGGGTTTCTAAGACATCACGACCGTCCTTCGGATGTCCTGAGCTAAAGCATCCTTGACGCGGGGGATCGAGCAATACAATATCTGGCTTCACCTCCAGCTTGGGCAACAACGTCTCTACGGTTCCCGTATAAAAGTTTACATTCGTGATGTTATTCAATTGGGCATTGAGAGTCGCTTGTTCGACTGCTTCTGGCTGCATCTCCAAGCCAATTGCCTGCTTTACCTTCTGCGCCAACGGCAAGGTTAACGTGCCAATGCCGCAGTAGGCATCTACTAGCACCTCATTGCCTTGCAGATCCAGTTCATCAGCGATCGCCTGTAACAGCGCTTCAGCTTGCTCTGTATAAACTTGAAAAAAGGTGTCGGGACGCACTTGGAACTGTAAACCCGCGAATTCCTCAAGCAAGTAAGGTTGTCCGGCGATACAGCGGGTTTCCGTGCCAAAAATTGCATTGGTGCGATCGGGATTGCAGTTCAGCGAGACGCCCACTAGCTGGGGGTACCGAGTTAACCACTCCTGAGCTTGAGCATCGATCCCGGCGAGATTCCAATCTTTGACGACCAAGGTTAGCAATATTTCGCCCGTGCGTCGCCCAATCCGCAGCCCCAAATGACGGATTTTCCCTCGGTGAAGTTTTTCGTCATAAATTCCCCAACCCCGCTCCTGGATGTCTTGCTTGACTTCTGCCAGCAAGGGATTCAAACGCGAGTCTTGAACCGGGCATTGATTCAAGTTAATCAGGTGGTGGCTGCCTTTTTGGTAATAACCTGCTTGGACTTGACCCGTAGATGACCGTTTTACCGGATAGGTCGCTTTGTTGCGATAGCCCAACGGATCGGCAACTGCCAGGACGGGATCGACCGTTGGCTGGGCGATCCCGCCAATGCGTTCTAGGGCTTGGATCACCTGATTTCTCTTGGCTTCTAGCTGGTGTTGGTAGTCAATATGCTGCCACTGACAGCCCCCGCACTTATCTGCCACAATGCAGGATGGACGGATGCGATCGCTAGATGCTTCCAAAATCTCGTCCAATTTGCCATGGGCATATTGAGGTTTGACTCGCACTAAGCGTACGAGAACGCGATCGCCCGGAACCGTATCCGGGACAAAAACCACCCGACCTCCCAAACGACCCACCCCGTCACCGCTGTCACTAAGATCGCTGATGATTATTTCCACCAGTTGACCTTGTTGCCAAAGGTCTTCACCCGCCTCGCTAGAACCTGTATTTAGTGATTTTGTTAGTGACATATTATCTCTGTCTCTTTATTTGTGTCCCACGGACTCGTTAAACTACGAATGATATTCTGAATCATCCCGATAATCATGAGTGTAGTTAGCCAAGTTATTCTCAAAGCAGACGACGAACTTCGTTACCCCAGTAGTGGCGAACTCAACAGCATCAAAGACTTTTTGCAAACTGGCGCACAGCGGGTGCGTATCGCCAACACGCTGGCTGAAAATGAGAAAAAAATTGTTCAAGAAGCCAGTAAGCAGCTCTGGCAAAAACGCCCGGACTTCATTGCGCCAGGGGGAAATGCCTACGGGGAGCGGCAACGGGCGCTGTGCCTGCGGGATTACGGCTGGTACTTGCGTCTAATTACCTACGGAGTTCTGTCCGGTGACAAGGAACCGATTGAAAAAATTGGTTTGATTGGCGTGCGGGAAATGTACAATTCCCTCGGCGTTCCTGTCCCAGGCATGGCTGAATCTATCCGTTGCTTGAAAAAAGCCTCCCTCGACTTACTTAGCGAGGACGATGCAATAGCCGCGGCTCCTTATTTCGACTACATTATTCAAGCCATGTCCTGATTCTATCGCTATCAAACAGAACATGCGAGCGCGGGTGAAGAAGAAAGATTCTTCTTCACTTCTTGTCTTTATGCTTGTAGCGACATGCTTGTAACGACAAAAAACCGACAGTCTCTCTACAGAATCTGTCGGCTGGTCGTGTGTTCCCTATTGATGACTCGGCTAGAGTTCAGTCGTCTCTTAGTATGACCACTCAGCCATACAGGGAGAGCGATATCAATCATCTTCTTCTGTGATTGCGATCGCACAAGAAGATCGCTTACGAATGCGTAGGACAAAGTTGCAGGCGCAGTAGTATCTTGCGCGATCGCCCAAAAGACAAAAATCTCCCCAGCCTAAAAAAAGCCTAAAAAGGAGACCATAGTTTGCTAGCTCAGTGTAGACTCTTGGTACAAGATTGATACGCCAAAAGGAGCGCAACGAATGGAATGTCTTTCCTGAAAAGATTGCCTAGGGCAACCCTGGCGTTGCTTCTGGGTACTTATTGCGTATACGGCTGGTTGTTTTCCTTTACATATACCTGGGAGATTTTGCTGTTAGAGATAGGAGTAGCCTTGTTGATAGCTTTGGTTTTAACGGCTCCTATCAGGCTCTTAAGAATCTTTTTTGCCCGTTGGATGAATTCCGATACTAGAGCCTTCCTTTCAGTCATAACCGGAGCTTTGGCTGGGGTCTTTATCCTCACCTGGATTAATATTTTTGCCAATATTTTTGTTCTACTCTCAGCAGGTGCCCTAGCTAGACTAGACCTTCAAACTGCTAAATTCAATGCACTGCAAGCTTTTTGGATTCTCGTTGCCGTATCTTGGAGCGGGTTTGGTTTAGGCTTGATACTAAATCGTTTGTTGCTACATCCATCTTTTTAGCCAACGCCTCCATCAGCTTCTGTCTTGCCTTTAGTAGGCACAAACCATAGATTGCAGCGCTGATTGACTGACAAAAGGGCATGGGACTGGAACAAAAGCTAGGAGGGAAGCAGAGCTTGATTTAAGCTGATGAGTTACCACACTAATCGGTCAAATCAATGTCACCTACTTCCCGTCTTTATGATGCGTTGTGTCCTTATCTGGGTCAATGTGAGATTCCGTGGCAAGATGTGCGCCATCTGCAAACGCTCTGTTGGATGATGATTGGCATAATTCAAAGCCAAAATGTTCATCTCAATAGATTTGAGGTGTATGTCATCAGTCGGGCTAAAGTTGCTCAGTCGCACCAACCACGGTTTCGGCGTTGGTTATCGAATCGACGAATTGATGTTGTTTCAGCCCATCATGCCCTCATCAAGCAAGCTCTCTGCCAGTGGAAGAGCCAACGACTGTATCTGAGCTTGGACACAACCGTAGTGTGGAATTGTTTCTGCATCGTCTGGATTGGGGTGGTGTATCGGGGCAGAACGGTTCCGGTAGCTTGGCGAGTGGTGGCGCAATCGAGCAGTAAGGTACGGTTGTGGACGCTTCAACGGGTGCTGCGGCAAGCGGCACGAGTGATGCCCCCTGGCGTAGCCGTTGTCCTGTTAGCAGACCGGGGCTTTGAGCAATGGCAAGTTGATGAAGTACCTCAAAGAAACCCTGGGTTGGCATTTTCGGATTCGCATTAAGCGCTCATTCCAGTTTCAACTTAAGGGGCAGTGGCGCAAAGTATCGTCGGTGGCGTTGCAACCGGGGCAAGCCTACTTCACTCCTGGGGTTGCAGTCGGCAAAACCAAGCCCTATTCGAGCGTCTATCTTGCATTTGCCCATGATAAGCAAAGTAATGAAACCTGGGTGATTGTGAGTGACGAACCAACCACCCTGCAAACTTTTGCCCAATATCGCTTGAGGTTTCAGGTGGAAGAATCGTTTTTGGACATTAAGTCGAACGGGTTAAAACTGGAAGCGTCAAGGCTGCGGGACAAGTTTGCCCTGTCTCAGTTGTGCGCTGTCATTGCCTTAACAATGTTATTTCTGGTATTACAAGGAGTGCAAGTCGTTGTATCAGGCAAGCGTCGTCAAGTCGATGCTCACTGGCAACGAGGGATGAGTTACCTCAAACTGGGTTGGAACTGGATTCGCCTTGCCATTACACAGCAATGGAAAATTCAGGTTGCTCCGTTTCTCCCTGGTGCACCTGACCCGCAACCTGCCCTTGCTTCCAAGCGACAATACGATGAATCCTGCAAGCGTGAATTTACGGTCCTCACCCGCATTCCTGCTTCTTAATTTTGTCAGTCAAGCAGGATTGCAGCCTATCGCGCCTTTAATTTCTCTCAATGGACACTGTAAATACCGTCACACAGGGCAAGTCAATGGGTGCTAGATTTCTGGAAACTAGAGTAAGCGTTTAACTGTCCTCTTGCTCTACAGCAGTCTTGCTGTGGGGCAGTTTTGTTTTTAACACCTACGAAGGAAAGTTAAAGAGAGCGATCTCATCTCTTCTGGTAAAGTCTACCTGCGCGGTATCCCTTAATCTTGCTCCGGTAGCTGAACCTGCACTCCGCCTTCCGGCGTAATAATGACTTTACCACCCAGCGCCTCAATCCGACTGATAGCAATCTTGCGCGTGCGATCGTCAATAACTGGATTTGTTAACACCAAAATCCAGCCAGACACTTGAGCCTTTCTGCTATTAGGGTTGCGAACTAAAAACTCAGATGTTTGGCGAGAAATTTCTGCTACTGATTTGCTTTCTGGATCGGAATAAACCTTCGCCCATTCCACTGCCTTCTCAAAGGATTGCCTTGCCGCTTGAGCATTTCCTAAAAACAACAATTCGTCCATCCCTTTGTAACGCCAAATAAAATAAGACTTGGGTGGAACTTGAGGAGTAAGTGACTTTAGCCCTTTTTCCATCAAAGCAACAGATCGTTCTGGCAGCGCTGCGTATAAAGAACTACTAGCTGAAAGAAAAAGATACGCTTCCCGAAATCTGGGATCGCGGTTTACTATTATTTCAAAATATTCTGGGCTGAGGGTATAGCCAGTAACTTTACGAACTTCATCATCACCAAAATACTGTGCAAATCCAAGAAATACCCAGTCGGCCAAAAGATTATCAAATCCAAAGTCCGGAAATTTCTGGAGCAAATTGAGACGGATGTTTTCTGCTTCTACTTCTTTTTCTAGTTCTTCTGCTGAGGCAATTTTTGCTTTTGAACTTAGTTTATTTAATTGAGGTATCTGTAATACTCCAATTGCCAAAACACACAGCAGGGCTAAGAAGGACGCACCTACTAGTTGACTGAAGCTTTGACGAAATCGAGAAAGCATTTATATCACCTGCTTAAAAGTAAAAAAGTATAACTAGTCTTTTAAAAGTTTAAAGTTTTTTCTTTATCGTTTGTAGCTGTATAAATAATATAATAAGATTGATTAAGTTTTTATAATAAATATGATATTTTCTTCTAGAAGTATATTAGTTTAAGATGATGATAGTCTAACTTTGATAAGAAATGATAAAAACTGAGTTGGAGTATGGCAACTTCTTTGGCTTCTGCTGATGCATATTGGAAATATCTCGAAAAGGCTTGTATTTGCCTCGATTCAAATGTGCGATCGCGTATAAACACCATTCTTGATGGTACTTCTTGGGATGACCCCACATCCGCCTTAGATTTAAATAATATTGCAGTAGTGGCACTCATTGAGGCAGAACAGTCTCACGAGCCATCTGTGCGTTCGCTTTATGTTGAGATGGCTTTAGAGGCCTTAAATAGGGGGGCAGAGTTGGATGGTAATCCCCTCTGCACAGCTCATCTGGCTCTAGTCCTAGCCATGATTGGAGAAAGCGAACAAGCGATGCAGACAGCTTTTTCTACCTTTGTTGCTACCCTCCAGCCTGCTTATATCAATGATAAACCAATTGCTCTAGGTATAGTATATCTACCTCCTACTCCCACTAGCTTAATAGATTTCCAGTATGAGAAACTAGCTCAAATTCTGCAAATTGAAGATGGCTATTCTCAAGCACTGTTGTTATTCAGTGAAATTTTGTGTTGGGCAACTCTCGTCTTTTACAATAAAACAGGACTACGATTATTAAATTTAGCTGCTCAACTATCACCCGATTCCCTTGCAGTTAATCTAAAACTGGGAATTTCTAGTTTGATGAATAATCAATGGGAAGGACTCTTGTATTTAAACCGCGCTAGGCAAAAAGCAGCAAATTCGGCAATTATTCTGCAAGCGCTACATTTAGCTTATCGAGATATACAACAGATAGAACCTGCTGGTTTATGGCTAGAAATTGGGCGAAATATCAGCAAGAAAATGCCAGGTTCTGTAGAGTGGAAATGGACTAATAAAGAAGCTGACAGTTTACTAACTTATGTACCTTTCGAGGGCAAATTATTATTAGCGGTTGAACCAAGTTTACGCAGTATTGTAACCAGCGTACTGATTGCTGAAGGAGACTGGTTCGAGAAAGAAATGGAGTTTTGGCGAAACTGGATAAAACCCGGTATGACGGTTATCGATGTGGGTGCGAATGTAGGAGTATATACTTTCAGCGCTGCTTTAAAGGTGGGAGCGGAAGGATGCGTACTAGCTGTTGAACCTTTTTCAGGCTGCGTTCGTTGTTTGCAAGAAACCTGTAAAGTTAATGACTTAAGTTGGGTTAAAGTTTGTGCAGGAGCAGCAAGCGATCGCAATGGCACAGCCCGATTGTCTCTCCATGCTGCTAGTGAACTTAACGAAATAGTTTCTAGTGATGCAGAAGCAACAAACCAGCATGGTAATTTTGAGGAAATTGACTGCTTTTCTCTTGACAGTCTAATTGAACGCGAACATGTCAAGCAGGTTGATTTATTGAAAATTGATGCTGAAGGACATGAAATGAAAGTGTTAGAGGGAAGCAGCCAGATTCTCAGCGAATTTACTCCTGCTATACTTTACGAAAATATTGCAGGTAGTAAAAGCAGTAATCTAGCTGTTGCCGATTTTCTGACATCCAGAGGCTATCAACTATTTCGATATCAGCCTTACCTACAGCAGCTTATTCCAGTTAATTCTGCTGAAGATTTGCAAGGTAAATTGAATATAATTGCTTTGCACACCCAGGAATTATAAAACCTCAGTCGTTAATAATTATTAAACACTCAAAAGCGAGGAATATAAAATGTCAGTTTTTCTTTCCAGTTTAAAGAAAAGCGGTCACTTGAATCAGCTCCATCTAACTATATGTAATGTTGGTTCTCGTAAATTAGGAAGTCACGATGACTACACCAGCCTTGGCTGGGATATCTTTGCACCTCGGCTCACTATATACGGATTCGATGCAGATGTAGATGCTTGTGATGAAGCGAACGCTGAGCTTGAAGCTAGACAAATAAATTGGACAGAAAAACACATTCCCTTAGCACTGGGAAATTCTGTAGGAGAGTCTACACTCTATGTAACCAAACATCCCATGTGTAGTTCCTTATATCCACCCAATGAACCATACTTAGCTAGGTTTGGCGGACTTCCAGAGTTAGTAAATTTAGATTTTACTCTAGAAATTGAAACCACAACTTTAGATGCTTTTTGTCAAACAGAGGGAATCCAAGAGATTGATTTTCTTCAGGTTGATGTTCAGGGTGCGGATCTGCAAGTTTTGGAAGGAGCTTCTGAGATATTAAAACGCAGTACTCTGGCTGTTCAAGTTGAAGTTGAATTTTCTCATTTATACGATAAACAGCCTTTGTTTGCGGATGTAGACACTTATCTCCGAAAAAAAGGCTTTACATTATTTGACTTAGCTACTTCTTATCGTACTCGTGCGCGATCACCTATTCATTCAAGAGTTCGTGCTGGACAATTACTTTGGGCAGATGCGTTTTACTTCCGAGATTTGATTAGAGAGGATATCAGTATCCCTTTAAAAACACCAAAGCAAATTTTTAAGTTAGCTTGCATGGCCGATATAATGAATTTTCCAGATTATGCTCTGGAACTATTGGAGTATTTGACTCTGCAATATGGAACTGATGCAAATTATAATTTTGCTAACAATATCATTGAGAGTTTGGCTCAATTTCCTGGGCTGATACAGCAAGGATTAGGTTCCTTGCCTATTGTGGAAAAAATTCGCGATCGCGTTAGTGGCGATGTTCAAGGTTTGCTTGCTTAAGTACGATTGCCTTGAGTATACTTTTCCCACATCTGCTCGTAAGCCTTTTCCATTTCGCGGGTGAACTGCTTAGCATTCCACAAAGGAGCTGTTTGCCGCGATTGTTTCAGTTTCCAAGCAACTTGTTGCCGCAAAACTGCATCTTTCCCTAAACGAACTCCCCATTCTACATATTCTTCATCCGTCCAAGCGATACCTTCTGTTATACCTGCATTTATCATCATGCCGTAGCTGTTACGTGCAGAAAATTGCTCACCCACTCGCGTTACCAAAGGAATACCCATCCAGAGTGTTTCTAGAGTAGTTGTAGCTCCGTTGTAGGGATAAGTATCCAGTACCACATCAGCAACACCCAGGTTAGCTCGATGAACTTCTTCTGAAATGTCAATTGGCATAAATTTCAGGCGAGCGCAATTCACACCCTCCTCTACAGCAATCTTTTCAAAAAAAGTTCGTGAAGATTTTTCATCAGATGGGCCTTTGATCAGAAAATAGCTATTCGGTACTTCTTTGAGAATCCTCATCTGTAGTCGTACATTATCGGGGTTCCGTTTATACCCCTTCTGTGCAACAAAGTACACAACAGCATCATTGGGAATATCTAGCTGATCGCGCCGCAGAGTAGGCGCAGCTACTTCAAACCCATCAACTGCGACATAGGTATTGGGCAGCCGCCAAATAGTTTCTGTATAGTGTTCCTGAGCATAATCAGGCAGAACATAAGGATCTGCAATAAAGTAGTCAATGGATGGTAACCCTGAAGCATCCCATCCTAACCAACTTACTTGAATTGGAGCAAGCTTTCTGTTAAAAATTTGACACGTATGCCCAGATGTAATACTATCGAGATCGACTAGAATATCAAGTTCATCCTCCTCCATTTGCTTAAGAATTTCTAAGCCGAGAACATCAGCACGGTAAGCACGATCGCTGTTACCAACAAACCAATTTTGAGTAAAATCATCAATCGATAAATAGCCTACCAGATAAGTGTGAATTTGGAACCGTTCCCGATCGTGATGCTTAAATAGCCAGCGAGATATCCAGCCTACCGAGTGTCTTCTTAGGCATTGAGAAACATAGCCAATTTTGAGAACTTTTTTCTTTTTAGTTAATATTTGAGTAGAAGGCACCTTTTGATTTTCTTCTACTCTTGCTGCTTCTTTTATTGATTTTTGATGATTTTCATAGCAAATCTGAGCAATCTTATTTTGAATCAAGCGATTATTAGGAAGGTCATCTTTGAAGTATGGGGCAAAAAATGGTGTGACCAAAAGAGATGGTAAATAGTCTACGTTTATATTTAGTGGCCATTCTTTTATAAGTGAAAGCAGCAGTTCTTTATGTAATGCAAATGTCAAACACGATTCTTCCCAATACCCCGATGCAGACATCAATGCTCTAATTATTAGGTAATTGCTGTAAACCTTTTCTAGTAAAGATGTAGATGACTCATAGCAGTGCTTTGCTGTTTCTATACCTTTATCGTATTCATAACAGTTTTGATAAAAAACTGTTAGCTGCGACTGAATCTGAGGAAGGTTATTACATCTATCTAGACACAATTCAGCATAGCGCGATGCTATTTTAGGTTGGTTTCCAGAGTAAGCAATTTTTATACAAGTAAGTATCACAATATCAATTATTGTTTGAGGCTCATTACCATAGTTTATGCAAGCCTCAGTAAATGCGAGAACTGCCGGGTCAGCATAGGCATAAGTCATAAGGCTTACTAAAACTTGTTGCAATAAATTAAACTCTACATTGCATTCCTTTTCCTGCAACAACTCAATGATTCCTGATTCTGTTATATCTTTACCTGTAAAGTTTTCCAGTTGAATAGAAAGTAAAATAATATGTAAGATATTGTTAGCATCTGTTGGAGCAATTTCCCGGATATGTTGGCGGATAGCCCAGGCAATTTGATAATCTTCAATAACTTCTCGTCGCTCTGCTTCTGTTAGCAGAACTTGAACCAATTCCGCTGTCCACAGCTCTATTTCTTCTAGTTCTCCCTCTGCAATTCCCAGCATCCAAGTTGTCTGAGCCTCAGCTTCCTGCCCCTGCAACAGAAGCATTAATCCCAAAAGCCAGTAATAAGCCTTTACTTCAGGTTCAACTGAAATTGCTGTCTCGTAAAGGTCTGCTGCTTTGCTATAAAATCCTTGAAGTAGGTATTGATTTGCTTGTTTTTGCCAATCCGTAGCAGTTGTTACAACTTGTGAAGAAGTCATAAAATTTTAAATTTTAGTATTAACTAACGTATGTTTATTTTAAGTCCGAATTCTTAAAAAATAAGTGGGTGGGTAAATCTATACCACCCACTTATTTTGTCAAGTTCAACCTACTGTTTCCGTCATGCAGGTATTTGTTGGATAGTAATTACTGTGTACCACCAACTTGAACTTGGTTAGTATTGCATCCGGCACCAGCAGCAGTACCAGTACCAACGAGGGGAGTTGTACCAAAACCGCCAGCTGTTTTGCTCTCACACAAAACGGCAACGCTTGTGTACTCACCAGCACCAGCAGCAGTGCCAGTACCAGCCAGAATCAGGGATACATAGCCAGTATAGTTTTTCAGAGGTGCAGTAATGTTGGAAGGTATACTAGAATAGCTTGACGCGTATGAACCAGTGCCTGCACCAGCGGTAGATGCACCGTATATATAGTTGACAGTTTGGGTTTTGATGCCAATGCCCGAAGCCGGGATAGCTGCCGAACCACCACCGATGAAAACGCTTTTTTCCGTGAAGTTTGCCTGCTGAGCTTTATTCAGGGAACCGACGTAAGTCTTGGCTTCAGACTGCTTGCCCTTGTTGGCTTGGCTAAGGAAGGACGGCAGAGCAATGGCAGCCAGAATACCGATAATGATGATAACGACGAGTAGTTCAATCAGGGTGAAACCTTCGTCCTGCTTTTTCTGGTTGAGGTGTTGCAGAAATTTGGCTTTCAGTTCGGTCTTCATGAGCGTTTCTCCTTGGGGTGGGGGATGCTTGACTTGTACTCCTAGATGTAACTTACCCACATCCGATCAATTTCATATCATCCTCCGCAAAAAATTTTGGTTACCGTTTCCAAAGCTCTTACGCAGATAGTTCTAAAAGTACATAGCGAAAGAAATCTAGCTTGCTGAGAAGTTCTTTCACTTCGTTGAGGGCTTCCATGAAGGTCACAGGTTCCAAGGTTACAGGGTTCAGCGGTTTTACCTTAAGCCAGCGTTCCGTCAGAAATTTAACAGGCTTTGGCTCTTCCCACAGGGGTAGCAAGCAAATTAGTATACTACTGTCTATCTGGACAGGAGCCATAGCTGGGTGGGTGACATAACCGCTAATTTCAAAAGCTTTCTGCTCCACAAGGCACTTTAGAAGGTCTTCCTTGACCTGAGAAGTCCTTAGTTGAGGATGTAGATGTACCTTAGCGGCTTGCCAATCCGATAATTCCCACTGTTCAACTGGCGTGAACGAGTCTGCGTGACTCGAATGACCGCACCAAAAATCCAACAACCGATGAACTGGGTGCATAAGTTCAAAAAGATGCAGCCGTTCCTCTGTAGAAACTTCTGGTAAACTCATCCCCCAAAAAGCTGGCAAATTTTCTGGCTCATTAAATAAGTCAGTGACATCCCAGTGTCGCCAGTTCACCATGCTGATAAATTCTAGGTCTGCTGCTCTCAGAGCAGCGAACAAATCAGGAATCGTGTAACCTTTATCACCTTGGAACAGATAGTTCATCAACACCCCCTCTTTGCCATCTTCTTTTTCATAGCTGGGATTCCAAGTTTTAGCTTTTATGTCAACACCGTCTTTTAAAGCCTTCATGGTTTCTACAGCAATTTCTATTTCCATCTCCTCTGGGTTACTATCCATTAGCCCCATCATCTTGAAAACTTCTTGGGTACGATAATGGGTAAATCTTTGCAAGGAACTATGCAAATTACTGCGAATAATACCTTTTGGCTTTAGTATAGATTTCAGGGCGGCTAAGCCAACAGATATATCTGGGAACAAATAAAGAAGCTCATCACAATTAATATAGTCAAATTTTAAACGTAGTTTTGGTAAGTCATAAAGAGAGAGAATGTGAAACTCTGTATTTTCAAAACCATGATATGTTAGGCGTTGTTGTGCTAATTTGATTGACTCTTCTGATATGTCTATGCCAACTATTTTTGCGCCTGGATTTGCTTCTGCTAATATTAAGGTTTTGTAGCCAGTACCACAACCTGCATCTAAAATTAATTTTTCTTTAGTATCTATAATTTTTTGATTTCTTAAGTAGTAAGGTGTTACTAAATTATGAATAAAAAGATAGTTAGGATTATCCTTAGGAGATTTATCTATTGGAATTCTGGGATAGGGTCCAAAGTCAAATTGCTGACGAATTCTTTCTAGTAACTCTGATGCTTGGTCGTTCATGCGGAATACTTCCTGATACTGGAATTTTAAACATTTGGGAAGCGGGTCAAAATATAGTTAATGCCAGCACTCCCCCTTCAAGGGTTCCCATTCATGGGCAAAAATATACAGCTAGCGAAAGTTTCTTACGCTCATCGCCTCCCCATCCTCCCAAACCGCTATACTAGACTAAGCGTAGTCGTTATGAGTTTGTATAATTACCATGACCAACCCAACAGTAGAGAACTTGGTGATTATTGGTTCTGGCCCTGCGGGATATACCGCTGCTATCTATGCGGCGCGGGCGAATCTGAAACCCTTTGTGTTTGAAGGCTTTCAAGCTGGGGGGCTACCTGGTGGGCAGCTGATGACCACGACGGAAGTGGAGAACTTTCCGGGGTTTCCAGAAGGGATTACCGGACCAGAATTGATGGATCGGATGAAGGCTCAGGCTGAGAGATGGGGGGCTGAGTTAGTTACCGAGGATGTGATATCGGTGGATTTGAGTCAGCGTCCTTTTACTGTTCGGTCTGAGGAACGAGAAGTTAGAACTCATAGTATTGTAATTGCTACGGGGGCGACGGCGAAGAGGTTAGGGCTGCCCAGCGAGCATGAATTTTGGAGCCGGGGGATCTCGGCTTGCGCGATTTGTGATGGTGCGACGCCTATCTTCCACGGTGCGGAACTGGCTGTGGTTGGTGGGGGTGACTCGGCGGCTGAGGAATCAGTTTACCTGACTAAGTATGGCGATCGCGTTCATATGCTGATTCGCGGCGACAAGATGCGGGCAAGTAAAGCGATGCAGGATCGGGTGCTGAATAACCCTAGAATTACCGTTCACTGGAACTCTCAGCCTGTGGATGTTGTCGGTGAAGATGGTCGGATGACCGGGATTAAGCTCAAACATACTCAAACGGGTGAAGAGAGTGTTCTCCCTGTTAAAGGATTGTTCTACGCGGTTGGTCATCAGCCCAACACCTCCCTATTTAAGGGACAGATGGAATTGGATGAGGTTGGTTATATCGTCACGAAGCCTGGTTCGGTGGAGACGAGTGTAGAGGGCGTCTTTGCTGCGGGTGATGTCCAGGATCGTGAATATCGTCAGGCGATTACTGCGGCGGGTACTGGGTGTATGGCAGCAATGTTGGCGGAACGATGGCTATCCGTTAATGGTTTGCTCCAAGAGTATCGTCAGCAGATACATACGTCTGAAGAGCCAGATACACCGGCAGATGAACCGGGTGATAAGATAGCTGAGCTGAATCCAGAAGCGGCGTTTAACCCGCAAGCGACGCGGCATGAGGGTAGCTATGCGCTGCGGAAGCTATTCCATGATAGCGATCGCCTGCTGATGGTCAAATATGTCTCGCCCAATTGCGGGCCTTGCCATACGCTAAAGCCGATCTTAAATAAGGTGGTGGATGAGTTCGATGGCAAAATCCACTTTGTAGAAATTGACATTGCGGAAGATAGAGACATTGCCGAGAATGCTGGTGTTACCGGAACGCCTACAGTGCAGTTCTTCAAAAACAAAGAATTAGTGGGTGAGATGAAGGGCGTTAAGCAAAAGAGCCAGTTCCGCCAAATGATTGAGCAATATGTCTAGGGCGTGTCATCAATTAGATAAGCTAGAGCAAGAGAGAGAAGAAAAGGCTGAGCAATGACACGACGGTATGCCCTGCGCGATGACCAATGGGAGCGGCTCAAAGACTTGTT